>NZ_JAQISV010000006.1:0-37568 GCF_048569675.1 Geodermatophilus sp. CPCC 206100 | reverse complement strand
TGGACGGCGCCGCCTGCACCCGCCGGCCCCGGACGCACAGTGACCCGGCACCGCCGTGCGGTGCCGGGCCACTGGGTGGAGCGGTCCCCGGGTCAGAGACCCGGGAGGTCCTCAGCTCAGCGCTGCGGGCCGATGCCGTTCTGGTTGAGCCCGTCGATGATCCGCGAGGACTCGTCGAACCCGATCACCACGATCGCGTCCGGGTTGAAGTCCACCATCTGCTGCACCTCGGAGTCGAAGTTGGCAGCCTGCGGGTCGTAGATGATCGACTCGATGTCGCCCTCCGCGAGGCCGGCGGCCTGCAGGTTGTTGGCGACGTTCTCCGCCAGACCCGTGCCGTACGGGTCGTTGAGCGCGAGGATCCCGACGGTGTTGTTGCCGTCCTCGATGATGAGGTCGGCCAGGGCCTCGGCCTGCAGCACGTCCGGCGGGGCGGTACGGAAGTACAGCCCGTTGTCGTTGTACGTCGTGAACTGGTCCGACGTGTTGGCCGGGGAGAACTGTAGGACGCCGGCACCGGTGATGGTGTCGATGACCGTCAGGCTCACGCCCGAGGACGCCGCACCGATGATCGCGTTGACGCCGGCCTGCAGCATCGCGTCGACCGACTGCGTGGCGATGTCGGTGGAGGTGTCACCCGAGTCGCGCTGGATGAGCTGCACCTGCTGCCCGAGGACGCCGCCGGCGGCGTTGATGTCGTTGACCGCGAGCTGCGCGGCCGCGATCTCCGGCGGGCCGAGGAAGGCGAGGTTGCCGGTCTCCGGCAGCAGCGTGCCGATGATCAGCGGCTCCGGAGAGGTGGCGCCGGCCGCGACCGGGGCCGGGCCCTCGTCGGTACTGGCGTTGGCCTCGTCGCCGGGCAGGACGTACCGGGTCTGGCTGTCGTCGATCCGGTTGTCGTCCCCGTAGGTCTGGATCCCGATGCTGGCGCGCGACGGCTCACCGGCGTCGGTGAACGCCAGCGGGCCGGACTGGCCGTCGTAGTCGGGGTTGCTGCCGGCGTTGACCAGCTCGAGGCAGGAGGCGAAGTCCGCGCACTTGTCGCCACCGAAGGTGATCCCGTTGACGTAGGCCTTGAACACGTTCGCGTCGTTGGTGCCGGCCATCTGGGCCGCCAGCGCCGTGAGCACGATGGCGTCGTACGTCTCCTGGGCGTAGTTGAAGTCGACCAGGTTCGGGTTGACCTGCAGCAGCCGCTCCCGGAAGTCCCCGGACAGCTCGGTCAGCGGCAGGGTGCCCTTCATGCCGAGCAGGGCGCCCTCCCCGCTGATGCGCTCGCCGAGGCCGTTGCCGATGTTGCCGTCGGACCCGTAGACGTTGACCTGCTTCTCGCCGCCGCCGTCGCCACCGCCGCTGGCGCTGCCGCCCTCGTCGTCCCCACCGCTGCACGCGGTCAGGACGAGCAGGGCCGCAGCGGAGACGGCGGCGGTCCGGGCGAGGATGCCTGTGCGCATCAAACAACTCCCACTGTGGTGTCGGTCGTGCCTCGGTCAGCCCAGCCGGGTGACCCGATCAGTGGGGGGAAGGTAGCTGCTGCTCACGGGCCCGGAAGAGGCGTCGACCGGACCGTGATGGGGTTGTGACCTCCCGGATCCCGGCCGGACACACCAGCGCGGGCACGCGGTCCCCGGTGCGACGGGGGTCACTCACTCCGCGGCGGAGTCCCCCGCGGCCTGCGGCTCGAGGATGCGCTGGGCGAGCGCCTTCATCGACGTCCGCTCGTTCATCGCCGCCCGCTGGATCCAGCGGAACGCCTCGGCCTCGGTCATGCCCTCGTCGGCCATCAGCTTGCCCTTGGCCTTCTCGACGACCTTGCGGGCCTCCAGGCGCTCCTCCAGGGTGCGCACCTCGCCGTCGAGGGCGGCCAGCTCGGCGAACCGGGCGCGGGCGACCTCGATCGCGGGCACCAGGTCGTTCTTCGAGAACGGCTTCACCAGGTAGGCCATGGCGCCGGCGTCCCGGGCGCGCTCCACCAGCTCCCGCTGGCTGAACGCGGTCAGCACGATCACCGGGGCCACGCGCGCGGAGGCGATCTGCTCCGCCGCCGAGAGCCCGTCGAGCACCGGCATCTGGATGTCGAGGACGACGAGGTCGGGGCGCAGCTCGCTGGCGCGGTCCACCGCCTGCTGCCCGTCGCCGACCTCGGCGACGACGGAGTACCCCTCCTCCTCGAGCATCTCCTTGAGGTCGAGGCGGATGAGCGCCTCGTCCTCGGCGATCAGAACCCGGATCGACTCGCTGCTCACGCGCGGGAGCCTAGCGATGCCAGGGGGTCCACTCCGCCCGGCTACGCTGCGCGGACAGCCGGTGCAGGCACGCCCCCGTACCCCAATCGGCAGAGGGAGCGGATTCAAAACCCGCGCAGTGTGCGTTCGAGTCGCACCGGGGGCACGTCCGGGAGCTCACCGCTGCTCCGCGGAGCGGAGGGGCCGGGCCGCCCCGCCGCCGCCGGGTGCCGGCTCAGCGGGTCCGGTAGCGGGCGTAGATCAGACCGCTGGCGAAGGCGCGCTGCTCGACCAGCTCCAGATCGAGGCGGACGCCGTCGGGGAAGAACCGCTTGCCGCCACCGACCACGTTGGTCGTCATGAGCAGGTGGTACTCGTCCACCAGGCCCGCGGCGATCGCCTGGGCGGCGAGGTTCGGGCCGTCGACGCTGAGGTCGTGGTCGGACTCGGCCTTGAGCCGGCGCACCGCGTCCGGGTCGAAGGTCCGCTCGATCCTCGTCCTCGCACTCGACACCGAGTCCAGCGTCGTGGAGTAGACGATCTTGTCGGCGGCCTGCCAGTCCCGGGCGTACTGCAGGATGTGCGGAGGCGCGTCGGGCAGGGTGTGCGCGGTCTCCCAGAACACCATCGTCTCGTACATCCGCCGGCCGTAGAGGAACGTGCGGACCGGGCGGAAGACGTCGCCGATGAAGGTGTGCACCTCCGGGTCCTCGGCCCCGGTGCCGAGGTCGCCCTCCGCCGCCTCGGCGTAGCCGTCCAGCGAGGTGATCATCGAGTAGATCAGCGTGGCCATGCGTCTCCTCCGCGTGCGGGCCCGCCGGTCCCCCGGCAGGTGCTCGAGGCTCTGACCGCACGCCGGCCCGGAACTCATCGACCTGCCGGCGGAGCCGCCGCGTCGCGTGCCGGCTCGCGGACCCGCCCACCTCCGGAGCGCCCCGCCGGGACGACGCGCCGGGGCCAGCCGTCGGGTGCCGCGACGGCGGCCATACGGTGGCACGGTGAGCTCGCCGACGCCCCCGCACATGACCCCCGAGCAGTTCCGCCGGCACGGGCACGAGGTCGTCGACTGGATCGCCGACTACTGGACCCGCATCGGCACCTTCCCGGTCCGCTCCCCCGCCGCGCCGGGCGACGTCCGCGAGTCGCTGCCGGCCGCACCGCCCGAGCAGGGCGAGCCCTTCTCCGCCGTCCTGGCCGACCTCGACCGCGTCGTCCTGCCGGGTCTGACGCACTGGCAGCACCCCGGGTTCTTCGGCTACTTCCCCGCCAACACCTCCGGCCCGTCGGTGCTGGGCGACCTCGTCTCCTCCGGGCTGGGCGTGCAGGGGATGTCGTGGGTGACCAGCCCCGCCGCCACCGAGCTCGAGCAGCACGTCATGGACTGGTTCGCCGAGCTGCTCGGCCTGCCCGAGTCCTTCCGCTCCACCGGCACCGGCGGCGGCGTCGTGCAGGACTCCAGCTCCGGCGCCAACCTCGTCGCGCTGCTGGCGGCCCTGCACCGGGCCAGCGGCGGAGCCACCGTCCGGCAGGGGGTGCGGCCGGAGGAGTACACGGTCTACGTCTCCGCGGAGACCCACTCGTCGATGGAGAAGGCCGTCCGGGTGGCCGGCCTGGGCACCGACGCCGTCCGCATCGTCGAGGTCGACGGCGATCTCGCCATGCGCCCGCAGGCGCTGAAGGCCCGGCTGGAGCGCGACACGGCCCGCGGCTTCCAGCCGGTGCTGGTCTGCGCCACGGTCGGGACGACGTCGACGACCGCGATCGACCCGCTGGCGGAACTGGGCCCGATCTGCCGCGACGCCGGCGTCTGGCTGCACGTGGACGCCGCCTACGCGGGCGTGAGCGCCGTGGCGCCCGAGCTGCGGACCCTGCAGGCCGGCGTCGAGTGGGCCGACAGCTACACCACCGACGCGCACAAGTGGCTGCTCACCGGCTTCGACGCCACCCTCTTCTGGGTCGCCGACCGGGGCGCGCTCACCGGGGCGCTGGCGATCCTCCCCGAGTACCTGCGCAACGCCGCCACCGACACCGGGGCCGTCGTCGACTACCGCGACTGGCAGATCGAGCTCGGCCGCCGGTTCCGGGCACTGAAGCTGTGGTTCGTGCTGCGCTGGTACGGCGCCGAGGGGCTGCGCGCGCACGTCCGGTCCGGGGTGGCCCTGGCCCAGGAACTCGCCGCCTGGGCCGACGCCGACGAGCGGTTCGACGTCGCCACCCCGCACCCGCTGTCGCTGGTCTGCCTGCGCCCGCGCTGGGCGGCGGACGTCGACGCCGACGTCGCGACCATGACCCTGCTGGAGCAGCTCAACGACGGCGGCGAGGTGTTCCTGACCCACACCACGGTCCGCGGCCAGGTCGTGCTCCGGGTGGCCGTCGGCGCGCCCACCACGACCCGCGCGCACGTCGAACGGGCGTGGACGCTGCTGTGCCAGGGCCACGACTGGCTGGCCGCGGACTTCGCCGAGTCCGCCGCCGAGCGGGCCCGCCTGGCCGCCGAGCGACGCGCGCAGGGCACGGTCCCCGCCGTTCCCGGCCCGACGGAGCTCCCGGTGGTCGCGGCGGAGACCGCGGCCGTCCCGGCGGAGGCCCCGGCCGTCGCGGCGGAGAGCGCGGCCGTCCCGGCGGAGGCCCCGGCGAGCCAGGACGAGAGCGCGGCACAGGCCGGGGCGCAGCGGGGCCTGGAGGCCCCGGAGGCGGCCGTGCCGGCGGACGCCGACGCCCCGCGGTGACTCAGCGCGCGATGGCGCGCAGCAGCCCCTCCTGGGCGACCGTGGCCACGTGCGTGCCGTCGGCCGACCAGACCCGGCCGAGGCACAGCGCCCGCCCGCCGGAGGCTGCGGGGCTGTCGGTCTCGTAGAGGAACCAGTCGTCGGCGCGCACCGGGGCGTGGAACCACACCGCGTGGTCGAGGCTGGCGCCGGCGTAGCGGTCCTGCCACCCGCCGACGCGGGCCAGCCCGGCGCCGAGCAGCGTGAGGTCGCTGGCGAAGGTCAGCGCCGCGGCGTGGACGGCGGCGTCGTCGGGCAACCGGCCGGCGACCCGCATCCAGACGCGGATGGAGGTGTCCGGCGGCTGCTTGGCCCGCCCCTCGAACGGGTCCTCGAGCAGCCGCTGCTCGACCGCCCGGCTGATCTCCATGGCCCCCGAGCCCTCCTTGCCGTGCCGGGCGGCTGCCTCGGCGAGGGAGGGCAGCTCCTCCGGTGCCGGGACGACGGGCATCGGCAGCGAGTGCTCGACGACGGCCGGCTCGGGGGCGTGGAAGTCCGCGGTCAGCGCGAAGATCGCGACGTCCTCGCCCTTGCGGCGCTGCCAGGCCAGGACCCGCCGGGTCGTGAACGACCGGCCGTCGCGGATCCGGTCGACGGCGTAGCGGATCTCCTCGTGCGGGTCTCCGGGGCGCAGGAAGTAGGAGTGCAGCGAGTGCACGCCGCGCTCGGCCGGCACCGTCCGTCCCGCGGCCATCAGCGCCTGGCCGGCCACCTGGCCGCCGAAGATGCGCTGCAGCCGCGTGGTCGGCGTCTGGCCGACGAAGACGTCGGTCTCCCGCTCCTCGAGGTCGAGCACCTGCAGGAGCGCGGCGGCCTGGCTGTCGCCGTCCCCGCCCGGGCTCACGAGTCGGTCCCGACCTCGTGGACGCGGATCAGGTTGGTCGAGCCGACCGTGTTGGGCGGGCTGCCGGCGACCACGACCACCCGGTCGCCCTCCTTGAGCCGGCCGATCGACAGCAGCGAGAAGTCCACCTGCTGCACCATGTCGTCGGTGTGCTGCACGGAGGGCACGAGGAAGGTCTCCACGCCCCAGGACAGCGCCAGCTGGCTGCGCACCCGCGCGTCGACGGTGAAGGCCAGCAGCGGCTGCTGGGGGTGGAGGGCGGCGAGCCGGCGGGCGGTGTCGCCGGTCTGGGTGAACGTCGCCAGCGCCTTGACGTCCATGGTCTCGCCGACGTCCTTGGCGGCGCGGACGATCGCCCCCGACCGCGACCGGGACCGGCGCTGCAGGTCCGGGACGCCGGCGTCCCCGCCCTCGACCGCGGCGATGATCCGCTCCATGGTGCGGACGGCGGCGATCGGATAGCGGCCGACCGACGTCTCCCCGGACAGCATCACCGCGTCGGCGCCGTCGAGGACGGCGTTGGCGACGTCGGAGGCCTCGGCGCGGGTGGGCCGCGAGTTGCTGATCATGGACTCGAGCATCTGGGTGGCCACGATGACCGGCTTGTTGCGCTCCCGGGCCGCCTGGACGGCGCGCTTCTGCACCAGTGGCACCTGCTCCAGCGGCAGCTCCACGCCAAGGTCGCCGCGCGCGACCATGACCCCGTCGAAGGCCTCGACGATGGCCTCCAGGTTCTCCACCGCCTCGGGCTTCTCCAGCTTGGCGATGACGGGGACCGAGACGTCCTCCTGCCGCATGATGTCGCGGACCAGCTCGACGTCGCGCGGCGACCGGACGAACGACAGCGCGATGAAGTCGACCGACAGGTGGAGGGCAAACCGCAGGTCCTGGGCGTCCTTCTCGGACAGCGCCGGCACGCTCACCGCGACCCCGGGCAGCGACAGGCCCTTGTTGTTGGAGACCTCGCCGCCCTCGACGACCAGGCACCACACGTCGGGGCCGTCCACGCCCACCACCGAGAGCGCGAGCTTGCCGTCGTCCACGAGCAGCCGGTCGCCGACCCGGGCGTCGGAGGCCAGCCCCTTGTAGGTGGTCGAGACGCGCTCGGCGGTGCCCTGGACGTCCTCGATGGTGATGCAGATGCGGCTGCCGGTCTCCCACAGCACCGGGCCGTCGGCGAAGGTGCCGAGGCGGATCTTGGGGCCCTGCAGGTCGGCGAGGATCGCGACGGCGTGGCCGGTGCGGTCGGAGGCCTCCCGGACCATGCGGTAGGCCCGCTCGTGGTCGGCGTGCGCGCCGTGGCTGAAGTTCAGCCGGGCGACGTCCATACCGGACTCGACGAGGGCGGTGACCTGCTCCAGCGAGCTGGTCGCCGGCCCGAGCGTGCAGACGATCTTGGCGCGACGCGACATGACGCAGACGCTATCCGGCTCCCCCGCGCTTCGCGGGGAGGCCCCCTGTGAGCGCTCACATAGCCCGGGGAGACGCCCCGGGCCGGATCCCGCTCCCATGGGAGCGGGACCCGGCCTCGGCCGGCGGCCCCCTCCAGGGCACCGCCCCGAGCCTGCGAGGGAGGGGGTCCTCCGTCTAGCGGAGCGCGACCATCGTGGGCGTGACGGGTCGCGGCAGCATCGAGGCCCCGGTCAGCCAGGTGTCGACGGCGCCCGCCGCGGCGCGCCCCTCGGCGATCGCCCAGACGATCAGCGACTGGCCGCGACCCATGTCGCCGGCGACGAAGACGCCCGGGACGGTGGACATGAACTCGCCGTCGCGGGCGACGTTGCCGCGCCCGTCGACCTCCACGCCCAGGGCCTCGACCAGGCCCTCGCGCTGCGCCCCGGTGAACCCCATGGCGAGGAACACCAGGTCGGCCGGCAGCTCCCGCTCGCTGCCCTCGACCTTCTGGAAGCGGCCGTCGACCCGCTCCACGTCGTGGATGAGCAGCGCGCGCACGGTGCCCTGGGCGGGTTCTTCCTCGTGACCCAGGAAGCGCTCGCTGTTGACGCTGTAGAGCCGCTCGCCGCCCTCCTCGTGGGCGCTGGAGACCCGCATGATCATCGGGTAGGTCGGCCACGGGTTGTTGTCGGCCCGGCGGTCCGGCGGCACCGGCATGATCTCCAGCTGGGTCACCGACGCCGCACCCTGCCGGTGCGCGGTGCCCAGGCAGTCGGCGCCGGTGTCACCGCCGCCGATGATCACGACGTGCTTGCCGCGGGCGTTGATCGGCGGGTCGTCGAGCTCGCCGAGCGCCTGCCGGTTGCCGTGGGGCAGGTACTCCATCGCCAGGTGGATGCCGTGCAGCTCCCGGCCCGGGGCGGGCAGGTCGCGGCCGACGGTGGCGCCGCCGGACAGGACGACGGCGTCGTACTCGGCGCGCAGCTGCTCGGCCGACAGGTCGTCCTCGCCGCTGCCGCCGACCTCGACGCCGGTCACGAACCGGGTGCCCTCGGCCCGCATCTGGTCCAGCCGCCGGTCGAGCACGGCCTTCTCCATCTTGAACTCCGGGATGCCGTACCGCAGCAGCCCGCCGACCCGGTCGGCCCGCTCGTACACGGTGACCTCGTGCCCGGCGCGGGTGAGCTGCTGGGCGGCGGCCAGCCCGGCCGGGCCGGAACCGATGACGGCGACCTTCTTGCCGGTGTGCTCCTGCGGGGGCACCGGCGCGACCAGGTCGCGCTGGAACGCCTGGTCGATGATCTCCCACTCGATCTGCTTGATCGTGACCGGCGACTCCTGCAGGTTCAGCACGCAGGAGCCCTCGCAGGGCGCCGGGCACAGCTTCCCGGTGAACTCCGGGAAGTTGTTGGTGGCGTGCAGCCGCTCGATGGCCTCGGTCCAGTCGTCGCGGCGGGCGAGGTCGTTCCACTCCGGGATGAGGTTGCCCAGCGGGCAGCCGTGGTGGCAGAACGGGATGCCGCAGTCCATGCAGCGCGCGGCCTGCTGACGCACCGCCGCCACCGGGAAGACCTCGTCCTCACCCGTCCCGCGGGTCAGGTAGACGTCCTTCCAGTCGAGCAGCCGGACGTCCACCGGGCGGCGCGGCGGCAGCGCCCGCTGGTGCTTGAGGAAACCGGTCGAGTCAGCCACGTGCGGCCTCCATCACTGCCCTGTCCACATCGGTTCCGGCGGCCTCGGCGGCGCGCCGGGCCTCGAGCGCGCGGCGGTAGTCGCGCGGCATGATCACGCTGAACCGCTCGGACCAGCGGCCCCAGTCGGCCAGCAGCGCTGCGGCGACCGGCGACTGCGTGTCGGCCGCGTAGCGCACCAGGACGTCGCGCAGCCACTGCGCGGACCCGCCGTCCAGCGGGTCGACGTCCACCATCTCGGTGTTGACCCGGTGGCGGGCCAGGTCCAGGACGTAGCCGACCCCGCCGGACATGCCGGCCGCGATGTTGCGCCCGGTCGAGCCGAGGATCACCGCGCGGCCGCCGGTCATGTACTCCAGTGCGTGGTCGCCGACGCCCTCGACGACGGCCAGCGCGCCGGAGTTGCGCACGCAGAACCGCTCGCCGACCCGGCCGCGGAGGAAGACCTCGCCCCCGGTGGCGCCGTAGCCGATGACGTTGCCGGCGATGACGTTGTCCTCGGCGGCGAACCCGGCCTCGCGGGCGGGGCGGACGACGATCCGGCCGCCGGACAGGCCCTTGCCGACGTAGTCGTTGGCGTCGCCGAACAGCCGCATGGTGATGCCGCGCGGCAGGAAGGCCCCGAACGACTGGCCGGCCGACCCGGTGAAGGTCAGGTCGATCGTGCCGTCGGGCAGCCCCTCCCCGCCGAAGCGGCGGGTCACCATCGAGCCGAGCATCGTGCCGACGGTCCGGTTGACGTTGCGCACCGGCAGCTCGAGGCTCACCGGCCGCGCGTCGAGCAGCGCGCCCTCGCACAGCTGGATGAGCGTCTGGTCCAGGGCGACGTCCAGGCCGTGGTCCTGGGCGCGGACCCGGTGCCGCGGCGCGTCCTCGGCCAGCTCCGGGACCGCCAGCATCGGCGTGAGGTCCAGCCCGGCGGCCTTCCAGTGGTCGACCGCCTTGCGGGTGTCGAGCAGCTCGGCGTGGCCGACGGCCTCGTCGAGCGAGCGGAAGCCCAGCTCGGCCAGGTACTGCCGGACCTGCTCGGCGAGGAACTCGAAGAACGTGACGACGAACTCCGGCCGCCCGGTGAACCGCTTGCGCAGCTCCGGGTTCTGGGTGGCGACGCCGACCGGGCAGGTGTCGAGGTGGCAGACGCGCATCATCACGCAGCCGGAGACCACCAGCGGAGCGGTGGCGAAGCCGTACTCCTCGGCGCCCAGCAGCGCGGCGATGACCACGTCGCGGCCGGTCTTCATCTGCCCGTCGCACTGCACGACGATCCGGTCGCGCAGGCCGTTGGCCAGCAGCGTCTGCTGGGTCTCGGCCAGGCCCAGCTCCCACGGCGAGCCGGCGTGCTTGAGCGAGGTCAGCGGTGCCGCGCCGGTCCCGCCGTCGTGCCCGGAGATGAGGACGACGTCGGCGTGGGCCTTGCTCACGCCGGCCGCGACCGTCCCGACCCCGACCTCGCTGACCAGCTTGACGTGGACCCGCGCCTCGTTGTTGGCGTTCTTCAGGTCGTGGATCAGCTGCTTGAGGTCCTCGATCGAGTAGATGTCGTGGTGCGGCGGCGGGCTGATCAGGCCGACGCCCGGCGTGGAGTGCCGGGTGCGGGCCACCCACGGGTAGACCTTCTGGCCGGGCAGCTGGCCGCCCTCGCCGGGCTTGGCGCCCTGGGCCATCTTGATCTGGATGTCGTCGGCGTTGACCAGGTACTCGCTGGTGACGCCGAACCGGCCGCTGGCCACCTGCTTGATCGCCGAGCGGCGCAGGTCGCCGTTGGGGTCGGGCACGAAGCGGTCGGGGTCCTCGCCGCCCTCACCGGTGTTGGACTTGCCGCCCAGCCGGTTCATGGCGATCGCGAGGGTCTCGTGGGCCTCCTGCGAGATGGAGCCGTAGCTCATCGCGCCGGTGGAGAACCGCCGGACGATCTCGCTGACCGGCTCGACCTCCTCCAGCGGCACCGGCGGGCGCACGCCGGTGCGGAGGCTGAACAGCCCGCGCAGCGTCGCGGCCTCCTCGGAGAGCTGGTCGACGGTCTGCGTGTACTGCTCGAAGACCTCGTACTGCCGCGATCGGGTGGCGTGCTGCAGGAGGAACACCGTCTCGGGGTTGAACAGGTGCACCTCGCCCTCGCGGCGCCACTGGTACTCGCCGCCGGTCTCCAGCCGGCGGTGCGCCCGCTCGGTCGGGTTCTCCGGGTAGGCCCGGCGGTGGCGCATGGCCACCTCCTCGGCGAGGACGTCGATGCCGACGCCGCCGAGCGGGCACGAGGTGCCGGTGAAGTACTCGTCGACGATCTCCTGCGACAGGCCGACGGCCTCGAAGATCTGCGCCATCGTGTACGAGCCGACGGTGCTGATGCCCATCTTGCTCATGACCTTGAGGACGCCCTTGCCGAGCGCCTTCACCACGTTGCGGTTGGCCTGGGCCGCCTCGATGCCGGTGAGGTCGCCGCCGCGGATGAGGTCCTCGATCGACTCGAAGGCCAGGTACGGGTTGACCGCGGCCGCGCCGTAGCCGAGCAGCAGCGCGACGTGGTGGACCTCGCGGCAGTCGCCGGACTCGACGACCAGCCCGACCTCCATGCGGGTCTTCTGCCGCACCAGGTGGTGGTGGACCGCGGCGGTCATGAGCAGCGACGGGATCGGGGCGCGCTTCTCGTCGCAGTCGCGGTCGGAGAGCACGATGACCCGGGCGCCGGCGCAGATCGCCTTGCTCACCTTGGTGCGCAGCTGCTCGATCGCCGCGGCCAGCGCCGCCCCGCCGCCGTTGACGTCGAAGTGGCCGGTGATCCGGACGGCGGCGTAGCCGGGCAGGTCGCCGTCGTCGTCGATGTGCAGGATCTTGGCCAGCTCGTCGTTGTCGATGACCGGGAAGGGCAGGAACACCTGGCGGCAGGACGCCGGTGTGGCCTGCAGCAGGTTCTGCTCGGGACCGAAGGTGCGGCCGAGGCTGGTCACCAGCTCCTCGCGGATGGCGTCCAGCGGCGGGTTGGTCACCTGGGCGAACAGCTGGCCGAAGTAGTCGTAGAGCAGGCGCGAGCGGTCCGACAGCGCCGCGACCGGGGTGTCGGTGCCCATCGAGCCGATCGGCTCGGCGCCGGTCGAGGCCATCGGGGTGAGCAGGACGCGCAGGTCCTCCTCGGTGTACCCGAACAGCTGCTGCCGGCGGACGACGGACTCGTGACTGGGCCGGGCGCGGCGGCGCTCGGGCAGCTGCGGCAGGTGCACGAGACCGGCGTGCAGCCAGTCCTCGTAGGGGTGCTCGGCCGCGAGCGCCCCCTTGACCTCCTCGTCGGAGACGATCTTCCCGGCCGCGGTGTCGACCAGGAACATCCGGCCCGGCTGCAGCCGGCCCTTGGCGACCACGTCGGCGTCGGGGATCTCCAGGACGCCGACCTCGCTGGCCAGCACCACCAGGTCGTCGCGGGTGTGCCACCAGCGGCCCGGGCGCAGGCCGTTGCGGTCGAGGACGGCGCCGATGAGCGTGCCGTCGGTGAAGGCGACCGCGGCCGGCCCGTCCCACGGCTCCATGATCGAGGAGTGGAACCGGTAGAAGGCCCGGCGGGCCGGGTCCATCTCGTCGTGGTTCTCCCACGCCTCCGGGATCATCATGAGCACCGCGTGCGGCAGCGAGCGGCCCGACAGGTGCAGCAGCTCGAGCACCTCGTCGAAGGTGGCCGAGTCGCTGAAGTCGCTGGCGGTCACCGGGAAGACGCGGTCCAGGCCGAGCTCGGACGCCGGGCCGGCGGGGCCGTCGAACAGCGCCGTCTCCAGCTTCGCCTCGCGGGCGCGCATCCGGTTCCGGTTGCCCTTGATGGTGTTGATCTCGCCGTTGTGCGCGATCAGCCGGAACGGGTGGGCCAGCGGCCAGCTGGGGAAGGTGTTGGTGGAGAACCGGCTGTGCACCAGCGCGATCGCCGACTCGTACCGCTCGTCGCGCAGGTCGGGGAAGAACGCGGGCAGCTGGTCGGTGGTCAGCATGCCCTTGTAGGTCACGGTCCGGGACGACAGCGAGGTGATGTACAGGGAGCTGCCCGCCTCGGTGGCGGACCGCTCGGCGCGCTTGCGCAGCACGAACGCCCGCCGCTCCAACCGGGTCACGCCGTTGACGGCGGCGTTGCCGCCGAAGGCCCGGGCGTCGGCGCGGGCGCCGATCGTCTCGGCGACGAACAGCTGGGCGAAGTGCGGCATGACCGCGCGCGCGGTGGGGCCGACGTCCGCGCCGTCGGGGTCGACCGGCAGCTCGCGCCAGCCCAGGACGGTGAGGCCCTCCTCCGCGGCGAGCCGGGCGACGTCCGCGACGCGGGCGGCCCGCTCCTCCTCGTCCACGGGGAGGAAGGCGATGCCGACGGCGTACTCGCCCGTGGGCGGCAGGTCGAAGTCGACCTCGGCGCGCAGCAGCGCGTCCGGCACCTGGGTCAGGATGCCGGCGCCGTCCCCGGAGTTGGGCTCGGAGCCCGCGGCGCCGCGGTGGTCGAGGTTGTGCAGCGCGGTGAGCCCGGCGGCCACGATCTTCCGTGAGCGGCGGCCCTGCACGTCGGCGACGAAGGCGACGCCGCAGGCGTCCTTGTCGTGGGCCGGGTCGTACAGGCCGGCGGCCGGGGGCACGGCGGAGAACGGGACGGCGGTGCCGGCGGGGGCGGAGATCTGGGACATGACACTCCCGTCGTCGGCGCACCACCCAGGGCCGTCGGCGGGGACGGGGCGGGTGGGGGGCGGGGAGCCCGGGCCGGAGGTCAGAGGGCGGAGGGGCGGCACTGCGGGAGAGCGGGAGCGGCGGTGGTCAGTCGGATCACCGGACCGGCTCAGGCTCGCGAGCCTCGGGGGTGGTGCCCCCGGGGCTGTCGTCCGCGGGGCGGCACTGGCCCGGTTCCGACACGTCGGACCCCGCCAGGATCACTGGGAGGTCTGGGGGGAAGGGTACACAGCTGTAACAGGGCCAACACCCGGTCGAACATCACATCCGGCGCGTCGCGGTCAGGGCTCCTCGCGCCGCTGCGGCTCGGCCTCGACAGGTGCCTCCTCGTCGGCGGGGTCGGCGCCGCGGACGGGCACCGCGGGAGCGGCGTCGGCCGCCCCGGGACGGGTGCCGGCGGCCTCGCGCTGGTCCCGTCCGCGGGTGATGACCTCGCGTGGCCGGCCGCGCTGCCAGACCAGGTAGGCCACCGCGAGCAGCCCCACCACGACCGCGGTGAAGACGTTGAGGCGGACCCCGAAGAAGGTCTCGGCCGGGTCGCTGCGCAGCAGCTCGATCCACAGCCGGCCGGCGCAGTAGCTGGCGACGTAGAGGGCGAACGCGCGGCCGTGGCCCAGCCGGAAGCGGCGGTCGGCCCAGATCACCAGCGCGGCCGCGGCCAGGTTCCACAGCAGCTCGTAGAGGAACGTCGGGTGGAAGGTGCCGAGGACGACGGGCTGCCCGTCGGCGCCGAGGACCGCGCCGGTGCCGTTCCAGTCGTGGATCGTCAGCCCCCACGGCAGGTCCGTGGGGCCGCCGTAGAGCTCGTTGTTGAACCAGTTGCCGAGCCGGCCGATCGCCTGGGCCACCAGGAGGCCGGGGGCGATGGCGTCCGCGAACGCCGGCAGCGGGATGCCCCGGCGGCGGCAGGCGATCCACGCCCCCACGCCGCCGAGCGCGATCGCGCCCCAGATGCCCAGGCCGCCCTCCCAGATGGCGAAGGCGCGGACCGGGTCGCCGCCCTCGCCGAAGTACGGCCGCGGGCTGCTGATCACGTGGTACAGCCGGCCGCCGATGATCCCGAAGGGAACGGCCCAGACGGCGATGTCGAGGACGTCGCCCTCCGCCCCGCCCCGGGCCCGCCAGCGCCGGTCGGTGAGCCAGACGGCGGCGATGATCCCGGCGATGATGCACAGCGCGTAGGCGCGGATCGGCAGCGGCCCCAGCTCCCAGACCCCCTGCGTCGGGCTGGGGATCGCCGCGAGAATGCTCACGCGGGACCGCCCGCCGGGCGGCGCACGCCCTCGGCCAGCTCGCTCGCCAGCGCCCGCACGCCCTGGGGGCCCGCACCCTCCAGCAGGGTGCGGACGAACGCCGACCCGACGATGACGCCGTCGGCGAAGCCGGCCACCTCGGCGGCCTGGCCGGCGTCGGAGACCCCGAGGCCGACGCAGACGGCGAGGTCGGGAGCCGCGGCCCGCGTGCGGGCCACCAGCTCCTCGGCGGCGTCGCTGACCCTGGCCCGGGTGCCGGTGACCCCCATCGTGGAGGCCGCGTAGACGAAGCCGCGGCAGGCCGCGGTGGTGGATGCCAGCCGGGCGTCGGTGGACGACGGCGCGACGAGGAAGACGCGGTCGAGGTCGGCCCGCTCGGCGGCGGCCAGCCACTCGCCGGCTTCCTCCGGGATGAGGTCGGGCGTGATCGCCCCCGCTCCCCCGGCGGCGGCCAGGTCGGTGGCGAACCGCTCGACGCCGTAGCGCTCGATCGGGTTCCAGTAGCTCATGACCACCGGGACGGCGCCCGCGGCGGCGACCGCCGCCACCGCCCTCAGCACGTCCCGCATGCCCACGCCCGCGCGGACGGCGACGTCCACCGCCTGCTGGATCACCGGGCCGTCCATGCCCGGGTCGCTGTAGGGGACGCCGACCTCGACGACGTCGGCGCCTCCCTCCACCGCGGCCACCATGGCCGCGATGGACTCGTCCACGCTCGGGTGGCCCACCGGCAGGTAGGCGACCAGCGCCGACCGGCCCTCGCCCCGCGCGGCCGCGATCGTCTTCGCCAAGAGGCTCATGCCGTCTCCCCCGCGTCCTGTCCGGCCACCGCGTCCCCGGACGTCACGGCGCCCTCGGTGGGCTGCTGGTCCTCGTCGAGGCCGGCGCCCGGGGCGGCGGAGTCGCGGTCGCCGAGGCCGAACCAGCGCGACGCCGTCTCGACGTCCTTGTCGCCGCGGCCGGAGAGGTTGACCAGCAGCAGCGCCTGTCGGTCCCCCACCCGCCCCTCCAGCTCCCGGCCCAGCGTCATCGCGCCCGCCAGGGCGTGCGCGGACTCGATCGCCGGGATGATCCCCTCGGTCCGGCACAGCAGCGCGAAGGCCTCCATGGCCTCGGCGTCGGTGACCGGCCGGTACTCGGCGCGGCCGATGCTGTGCAGGAACGAGTGCTCGGGCCCGACGCCCGGGTAGTCCAGGCCGGCGCTGATCGAGTGCGACTCGATGGTCTGGCCGTTCTCGTCCTGCAGGAGGAACGAGCGGGCGCCGTGCAGCACGCCCGGCGAGCCGCCGGTGATGGTGGCCGCGTGCCGGCCGGTCTCCAGCCCGTCGCCGCCGGCCTCCAGCCCCACCAGCCGCACGCCGTCGTCGGGCACGAAGGCGGTGAAGATCCCGATCGCGTTGGACCCGCCGCCGACGCAGGCCAGGACGGCGTCGGGCAGCCGGCCCTCCCGCTCGAGCACCTGGGCCCGGGCCTCGTCGCCGATGACCCGCTGGAAGTCGCGGACCATCTCCGGGAAGGGGTGCGGCCCGGCGACGGTGCCGAAGACGTAGTTCGTCGTCTCGACGTTGGTGACCCAGTCGCGGAACGCCTCGTTGATCGCGTCCTTGAGCGTGCGCGAGCCGGTGGTGACCGGGATGACCTCGGCCCCGAGCAGCCGCATGCGGGCCACGTTCAGCGCCTGGCGGCGGGTGTCCTCCTCGCCCATGTAGACGGTGCAGGACAGCCCCATGAGCGCGGCGGCGGTCGCGGTGGCGACCCCGTGCTGGCCCGCGCCGGTCTCGGCGATCACCCGGGTCTTGCCGATGCGCTGGGTGAGCAGCGCCTGGCCGAGCACGTTGTTGATCTTGTGGGAGCCGGTGTGGTTGAGGTCCTCGCGCTTGAGCAGCACGCGCGCTCCGCCGGCGTGCTCGGCGAACTTCGGCACCTCGGTGATCGGGCTCGGGCGGCCGGTGTAGTCCCGCTGCAGCCGGGCGAACTCGGCGTGGAACGCCGGGTCGGCGCGCATCGCCGCGTAGGCGTCGGTGAGCTCGTCGAGGGCGGCGATCAGCGCCTCGGGCACGAACCGCCCGCCGAAGACGCCGAAGTGGCCGGTGGCGTCGGGCCAGCCCGGGCGCGCCGGCGAGAGCTGGTCTCCGGGCTGCGGGGGGCTGGTCGTCGTCATGCCCCCAGCGTAGGGACCTCCCTGCCCCCCACCGCTCACAGGCTCGCGGTGAGCCCGGCCGGCTTCACCTCCGGCTCCTGCGGTCGCCTGCCCGCTCCTGCGGCGGTGCACCGCCGCAGGAGCGACGACGACGCCGCAGGAGCCGGCTCAGCCGACCCGTCGGCCGCCGGGGACCCGGTGGCTCAGCGGGTGGTGCGCGGCGTCGCCGGATGGGACCCGGCCGTCACCAGGTCGGCGACCGCCTGGCGGGCGTCGCCGGCGGTCACCAGCCCCTCGCCGACGAGGACGGCGTCGGCGCCGGCGGCGGCATAGCTGAGGAGGTCGTGCGGCCCGCGGACGCCGGACTCGGCGACCTTGACCACCTCGGAGGGCAGTCCGGGGGCGATCCGCTCGAAGGTGGAGCGGTCCACCTGGAGGGTGGTGAGGTCACGGGCGTTGACGCCGATCACCGCGGCGCCGGCGGCCAGCGCGCGGTCGGCCTCGGCCTCGGTGTGCACCTCGACGAGCGCGGTCATCCCCAGCGACTCGACCCGCTCCAGCAGGCCGACGAGGACGTTCTGCTCGAGCGCCGCCACGATGAGCAGCACGACGTCGGCGCCGTGCGCGCGGGCCTCGTGCACCTGGTAGCTGGTGACCACGAAGTCCTTGCACAGCACCGGCACGTCCACCGCGGCCCGGACGGCGGCGAGGTCGGCCTGGGAGCCGCCGAACCGGCGCCGCTCGGTGAGCACGCTGATCACCCGGGCGCCGCCGTCGGCGTACTGCCCGGCCAGGACGGCGGGGTCCGGGATGTCGGCGAGGGCCCCCTTCGACGGGCTCTGCCGCTTGACCTCGGCGATGACCCCGACGCCCGGGGCGCGCAGCGCGGCCAGCGCGTCGCGGGCCGGTCGCGCGTCCTGGGCCGCGGCCTTGACCTCGGCCAGCGGAGTGTCCGCCTCACGTGCCGCCAGGTCCTCGCGCACACCGGCGACGATCTCGTCGAGCACGGACACGCGTCCTCCCCGCTGCTGATCGTCGGTCTGCCCCTGCGGGGCGCGGCCCCGGCCGGGACCCGTCCGGAGCCCCACTGTAGAGGCGGCGCCGGGGCCCGCCGTCCGCGGGGCCACCGACCTCCGGTTGAGCCGTGACGTCCCGGGTAGGGCCCGGGGTTCGCCGTCCGGCGGTCAGCGGGTCTCGGTCGCGGACTCGGTCGGGTCCTCGCCGCGGTCGAGGGCGCGCCAGGCGTCCAGGGCGCGGTCCTCGTCCGAACGGGGGCGGGCCGGAGCGGCCGCGGCATCGCCCGCCCCGTCCGCAGGGGCCCGCTCGTAGCGACGCCCCATGCCCGGCCACCCCCGGCCCCGGAGCACGGTGAGCAGCCCGGCCAGCACGGCGACGACCCCGGCCACCAGGGCGAGCAGCGGCCAGCCGGGCGACAGCTCGGTGGTGAGCCCCGCCGCGCGGGTGCCCGGCCCCAGGGCCGCGACCACGCTCCCGTCGACGTCGGTGACCAGCGGCCGCAGACCCGACCAGGCGAGCACGCCCCCGGCGACGGAGACCAGCAGCCCCACGGCCCACCGGCCCGCGCCGCGGACGGCCAGCAGGGCCACCGCGGCGGCCAGCAGCAGCAGTCCCGCGGCGGACACCAGCGGGGCCAGCGAGCTCCCACCCAGCTCCGCGGTCGTCGGGGGCAGCGGCTCGGGCCGGGCCACGGTCGCCGTCACCCAGGTCTGCCCGCCCGCGGACAGGGCCAGCGCGCCGGCCAGCGCCGTCCCGGCCACCGCGGCGGCCAGCTCCCGCCGCTGCCCGCTCACGGTGCCCACGGTCCATCCCCGCCCGCCGGAGCCGACACGGGGGTCGAGCGGCTCACGGGAGCTCCCGCATCCCCTCGGCCGTCGCGATCGCCGACAGCACCGCGCGGGCCTTGTGCCGGGTCTCGGCCTCCTCGGTGGCCGCGTCGCTGTCCGCCACGACGCCCGCCCCGGCCTGCACGTAGGCCCGGCCCTGGTGCAGCACCGCCGTCCGGATGGCGATGGCCATGTCGAGGTCGCCGCTGGCGTCGACGTAGCCGACGGTGCCCGCGTAGAGCGCCCGCCGGGTCGGCTCCAGCGACTCGATGATCTCCATCGCCCGCGGCTTCGGGGCGCCGGAGACGGTGCCGGCCGGGAAGGTGGCGTCGACGACGTCCAAGGCGTCCCACTCCGGGGCGACCTGGCCGGCGACGGTCGAGACCAGGTGCATGACGTGGCTGTAGTGCTCGACCCGCATGAAGTCGGGGACCTCCACGGTGCCCGGCACGCAGACCCGCCCGAGGTCGTTGCGGGCCAGGTCGACCAGCATCACGTGCTCGGCCCGCTCCTTGGGGTCGGCCAGCAGCCCCTCCGCCAGCCGGGCGTCCTCCTCCGGGGTCGCCCCGCGCGGGCGGGTGCCGGCCGGCGGGTGGACGACGGCCGAGGTCCCGGTGACCGTCACCAGCGCCTCCGGCGAGGAGCCGACGACGTCGAAGGGCGACTCCCGGCCCGCGAAGCGCAGCAGGTACATGTACGGCGAGGGGTTGGTCGCTCGCAGCACCCGGTAGAGGTCGAGCGCGTCGACCTCGGTCGGCACCTCGAACCGCTGGGAGAGGACCACCTGGAAGGCGTCGCCGGCGCGGATGTGCTCGCGGACCCGCTCGACGCCGTCCTCGAACACCCCGGGGGCCATGTTGCTCACCACCGGCGGCGCCTCCGCGGTGGCGAAGGTGGCCACCCCGTGCGGTGCGGCCTTGGTGAGGTCGGTGGCCATCGCGTCGAGCCGGGCGACGGCGTCGTCCCAGCCGGTGCCGGGCTCCCCCGCGCCCCGCAACGCGTTGGCGATCAGCAGGACCGTCCCGTCGGTGTGGTCGATCACGGCGAGGTCGGTCACCAGCATGAGGGCGACCTCGGGCATGCCGAGGTCGTCGGTGGCCCGCTGCGGCAGCCGCTCCAGCCGCCGGACGACGTCGTAGCCCAGGTAGCCGACCAGGCCGCCGGTCAGCGGGGGCAGCTCCGGGTCGCGCGGGGAGCGCAGCCGGCGGGCCAGGGTGCGGACGGCGGCCAGCGGGTCGGCCGGCAGGTCGTCGGTGAGGCCGGGCAGCCGCTGGCCGAGCCACTGCGCCGCGCCGTCCCGCTCGGTCAGGACGCCGGCGCTGCGGACGCCGACGAAGCTGTAGCGCGCCCACTGCTTGCCCTGCTCGGCGGACTCCAGCAGCACCGTGCCGGGACGGTTGCCGGCCAGCTTCCGGTAGATGCCCACGGCGGTCTCCCCGTCGGCCAGCAGCCGGCGGGTGACCGGGGTGACCGGCTGGTCGAGGGCCGCGAACTCCTCGCGCGACGGCGTGGTCTCACCGAGCCGCACCGGTCACCTCCAGGGGGCGGGAGAAGCAGCTGCGGGTGCCCGTGTGGCAGGCCGGGCCCTCCTGGTCGACGCGGACCAGCAGCGCGTCGCCGTCGCAGTCCAGCCGGACCTCCCGCACCCACTGCCGGTGCCCGGAGGTCTCGCCCTTGACCCAGTACTCCGCCCGGCTGCGCGACCAGTAGGTCGCGCGGCCGGTGGTCAGGGTGCGGCGCAGCGCCTCGTCGTCCATCCAGGCCACCATGAGCACCTCGCCGGAGTCGTGCTGCTGGACGACGGCGGCGACCAGGCCGGCCGGGTCGCGGCGCAGCAGGCCGGCGACGGCGGGGTCCAGGGCAGGTTCGGCGGCGGGGACGGCGGACATGGCCCGATCGTCCCACCCGGCGGTCGCGCCCCGGGTCACCGGTGCGGCGGCACCGCCGCTCCGGACGCACCGGCGAACCACGCGCGGGCGCTGCGGCTGCACAGCAGCCCGAGCCCGACCGCGGGCGCGGCGGCGAAGCAGAACACCCCGAACAGCAGCACCGCCGACGGGTCCGGCCCGACGGCGCCCTCCAGTAGGGCCACCAGCCGGACGGCCCAGTAGGCGGCCAGCGCGAGCTGCACGGCGAGCGCGCCGACCAGCGTCCAGCGCGCCGCCGGGCTGCGCCGGTTCAGCGCCATGATCCCGCCGACCACCAGCGCGACCACCGAGGCGACCTGCACGAAGGCGAGCACGGTCGCCTCCGTGGCCAGGCCGGAGCCGTCGGCCGGGAAGCCGGCCTCACCGCCGCCGAGGGAGAACAGCGAGGCCAGCAGGACGACGTACGCCGAGGCGAAGGCCACCGCGGCGGCCTGGACGAAGGCGAGCACCGCGGCCGCGATCACCTGCCCCGGCCGCCGCGGGCCGGTCGGGGCCGGCGGCCACGGGGCGCCGTAGGGGGCGGGCCAGCCGTACCCCGGGGGCGCTCCGTACGGCTGGCCCCACGGAGGCACCGGAGCGGTGGGCGGCGGCCCGGCGTAGGGCGGGCCGTGCTCGGTCTCGGTCCGCGGGTCCGACCACGGATCGGGCGCACTCACAGTTCCCCCGCCAGGGCGCGGCCCGCCGTCCGCCCCGAGAACAGGCAGCCGCCCAGGAAGGTGCCCTCCAGCGACCGGTACCCGTGCATGCCCCCGCCCCCGAAGCCGGCCACCTCGCCGGCCGCGTACAGGCCGGGGAACACCGCGCCACCGGGGCGCAGCACCCGGCCGGAGAGGTCGGTCTCCAGCCCGCCGAGCGTCTTGCGGGTGAGCAGGTTGAGCCGCACCGCGATCAGCGGGCCGGCGTCCGGGTCGAGCAGCCGGTGCGGCGGGGCCACCCGGATCAGCTTGTCCCCGAGGTAGCGGCGCGCGCCGCGGATCGCGGTGACCTGCAGGTCCTTGCCGAACTCGTTGCCGATGGCGCGGTCCCGGCAGACCACCTCCGCCTCGACCGTGGCGAGGTCCAGCTCCGGCTCCCCGCCGGTGATGCGGTTCATGCCGGCCACCAGCTCGGGCAGCGTGCGGGCGACGACGAAGTCCTCGCCGCGGTCGAGGAAGGCCTGCACCGGCCCGGCGACCCCGGCCTTGACCCGGTTGAGCAGCAGCTTGACGTCCTTGCCGGTGAGGTCGGGGTTCTGCTCGGACCCCGAGAGCGCGAACTCCTTCTCCACGATCTTCTGGGTGGCCACGAACCAGGTGTGCTCGTGGCCGGTCCGCCCGATGTGCGCCAGCGTGCCCAGGGTGTCGAAGCCGGGGAACAGCGGCACCGGCAGCCGCGTGCCCGTCGCGTCCAGCCACAGCGACGACGGCCCGGGGAGGATCCGGATGCCGTGCCGGTCCCACACCGGGGAGTGGTTGGCGATGCCCTCGGTGTAGTGCCACATGCGGTCGCCGTTGATCAGGTGGGCGCCGGCGGCCGCGGTCGCCATCAGCATCCGACCGTCCACGTGCGCCGGGACGCCGGAGAGCAGCCGCTTCGGTGCCGGGCCGAGCCGGGCCGGCCAGTTCTGCCGGACCAGGTCGTGGTTGCCGCCGATGCCGCCGGAGGTGACGACGACGGCCTGCGCGGCGATCTCGAAGTCCCCGACCTGCGTGCGCGAGCTGGCCTCGCCGCGGGCCACGTCGCTGGGCTCGAGCACTCCGCCCCGGACACCGGTCACGGCACCGTCGGTGACCACCAGCTCGTCGACGCGGTGCCGGAAGCGCAGCTCGACCAGCCCGCGCTCGACGGCGGCACGCACCCGCCGGGCGAACGGCTCGACCAGGCCCGGCCCGGTGCCCCAGACGATGTGGAAGCGCGGCACCGAGTTGCCGTGGCCGGTGGCGGTGTACCCGCCGCGCTCGGCCCAGCCGACGACGGGGAAGAACCCGACGCCCTGCTGCCGCAGCCAGGCCCGCTTCTCCCCCGCCGCGAACTGCAGGTAGGCCTCGGCCCACCGGCGCGGCCAGTGGTCCTCGTCGCGGTCGAACCCGGCGGTGCCGAACCAGTCCTGCCGGGCCAGCTCGAGGGAGTCCCGCACCCGCAGCCGGCGCTGCTCCGGGGAGTCGACCAGGAACAGGCCGCCGAAGGACCACCACGCCTGGCCGCCGAAGGAGGCCTCGGGCTCCTGCTCGAGGAGCACCACCCGCTTCCCGGCGTCGGCCAGCTCCGCGGTGGCGACCAACCCGGCCAGCCCCGCTCCCACCACGACCACGTCTGTGTCGGCCACGCCGGGCACGCTAGCGGGCGCGGCGGTCCCTCCGGCCGGGACCGGCCGGGGTGGTCGCCCGGGAGGGGGCGGTCCACACCCGGACGGGGCGGCCCAGGCTCAGCGCGAGCGCGCCGATCGGGCCGGCCAGCAGCAGCAGCGCCCACCACATCGCCTGCCCGCCGCCGAGCACCCCGAAGAGCACGACCAGGCCGAGCAGGGCCAGTAGCGGCACCAGGCCGGCGCCGGCGAGGACCAGCCAGCCCCGCGGGCGGCCGCGCCACACCATGGCCGCCCCGAGCAGCGCCCAGGCGGCCATCAGCACCGGCAGCAGCACGTACCAGTGCCAGCCGCGGTCGGGCTCCCACAGCAGGTAGGCGAGGTAGATGTCCTCGGCGGCCACCAGGACGCCGAAGACCACGGCGAACGGCGCCTGGAGGGGACGTTCCCGGGGCGGCAGGGTCCTGGCCGGTCGCGGCGCCGGCCGGGGTGAGCGCCGGGTCGCCGCCCGGCTGCGCGGGGACGACGACGGCATGGTGCGGAGGGTAGGTCCGCCGCCTGGGCAACCGCTGCCGGCTGCCCGCAGTGCGCGCGTCAGGTGCCCGGCGGCCGGTACCGCACCTGCTGGGCCGTGGCCAGCGCCGCCATCGTCTCCTCGACGGTGAGCAGGACCGTCGTCTCCACGGGGCTCAGCGCGCCCCCGGCGGCGAGGGCCACGGCGACGGCGGCCATGGACACGTTGTCGGGGGCCTCCCACAGCGTGTAGCCGTCGTGCGGCCCGAAGGCGTACCAGAACCCGTGCAGCCGGCCCCCCACCGACTCGATGTAGGTGGTGGCGGCCTGCCGGCGGTCCTCCGGGTTGGTGATCAACCGGGCCCAGGTCTCCGGCGTGTAGCTGAACCTGGTCAGGTAGAGCGGCATCGGACCCCCCTCGTCCCCGTGGCTGCGGCTGGAGGGAGGCCGACGCTAGTCCTGTCCGGCCCGGCGGCGGGGCCTCCCGGGCGCGGCCGTCGCGGGCGCTCAGGTGGTGCGGCGCGGGCGGCCGGCGATCCAGCGCCGCACCGAGGGCGCGAGCGCCAGCGCGGCGGCGACCACCGGCCCGGCCACGAGCAGCAGCGGCCAGCCCAGACCCTCGGAGCCCTGCCCCGCCGCGGTCACGATCACCGCGACGGTGAGCACCACCGTGGGCACCAGGGCCAGCACCAGCGGCAGCCAGCCGCGGCGGACCAGCAGGCAGACGGCGCCGAACAGCTGCAGCAGCGGAGCCAGGATCAGCAGGTAGGTCCACGGGTCGGGGCCGCTGTCGGCCGACAGCCCCCCGAGCGCGACGGCGAGGACGGCGACGAACAGCAGCGGCACCGCGCCGATGATCCCGACGATGCCGGCGGCCAACGCGAGCCCGGGCATGCTCGGGTCGGCCGGCACGACGTCCGGGGCCCGGCGGCGGGACCGGCCTGGAGGAGTGGACACCTGTCGCAGGCTAGGGCGCCGCAGTCCTCCGCGGTGGGTCAGGCGGGCTGCGGCTCGCCGCTGGCCGACCGCCGCCACGAGGCGTGCAGCCGGGCGTAGGGGCCCTCGGCGTCGACCAGCTCGGCGTGCGTGCCGCGCTGCACCACCCGGCCGGCGTCGACGACCAGCACCTCGTCGGCCCGCTCGGCGGTGGACAGCCGGTGCGCGATGGTCAGCGTCGTCCGGCCGTCGGTCAGCGTGTCGAGCGCGCGGGTCAGCCGCTGCTCGGTGGCCGGATCGACGGCGCTGGTCGCCTCGTCGAGGACCAGCAGGTCGGGGTCGGCGACGTAGGCGCGCGCGACGGCGACCAGCTGCCGCTCCCCCGCCGACAGCGACTCCCCGCGCTGGCCGACCCGCGTGGCGACGCCCTCCGGCAGCCCCTCGACCCAGGCGCCCAGGCCCAGCTCGTCGAAGGCCGCGCGGACCGCGTCGTCGGTCAGGCCGGGCCGGCCGTAGCGGACGTTGTCGGCGACGGTGGCGTCGAACAGGTAGCCGTCCTGCGGCACCATGACCACCCGCGTGCGCAGCGAGGCGAACGCGACCCGGTCCAGCGGCACCTCCGCCGTCGCGGGGTCGCCGAGCAGCACCCGCCCCGCGGTCGGGTCCATGAGCCGGGTGACGAGCTTGGCGAACGTCGTCTTGCCGGACCCGGTCTCCCCGACGACGGCCACCCGGCGGCGCGGCGCCACCGTCAGGTCGACGTCGTCCAGGGCCGGGCGGGCCTCCGGCGCGTACCGGAAGGTCACGTGCTCGAACCGGACGCCCAGCGGGCCCGGGGGCAGCAGGGCGGCCGAGGCGGGGTCCTCGACCGCGGGGTCGCGGACGTCGGGCTCGGTGTCGAGGACGTCGAGCACCCGGCGGAAGCCGGCGATCGCGTTCTGGGCCTCGTTGAGCACCTCGCTGGCGGTCTGCACCGGCGCGACGAACAGCGTGACGAGGAACAGGAAGGCGACCAGGGTGCCGGCGGTCAGGTCGCCGTCCAGCCCCAGCAGCACACCGACGACGACGACCGCCGCGTTGGCCACCGCGGCGACGAGCTCGCCGCTGATGAAGACCGCGGCGGTCGTCTTCTGCGCCTGCACCTGCGCGCGGTAGTGCCGGGCGATGGCGCGGTCCAGGCGGGCGGCGGTCCGCTCGCGGATGCCGTAGGCGCGCACGGTGGGCGCGCCGACCACCGCCTCGGAGACGGCGGCCAGCACGTCCCCCACCCGCTCGCGCACCACGCCGTAGACGACCGCGAGCCGCGCGGCGAAGAACCGGACGGCGATGGCCAGCGGCACGAAGCACACGAGCACCAGGAGGGTCAGCTGCCAGGAGTAGACGGCCATCACCACGGTGGCGACCAGCAGCTGCCCGAGGCTGACCACGCCCAGCACGCCGCCCCACTGCATGAACGTGGAGAGCTGGTCGACGTCGCTGGTGACCCGCGAGACCAGCGACCCGCGCCGCTGGCCCTGCTGGTGCAGCACCGACAGGTCGTGCACGTGGCGGAAGGCCCGCGACCGCAGCCCGGCCAGCGCGGTCTCCGTCGTCCGGAACAGCCGGACGTTCATCCGGTACACCGCGACCGCGGTCAGCACCACGACGACCGCGCAGAGCAGCACCAGGTCGCGGACCAGGCCGAGGTCGGGCCCGCCCGGACCGTCCAGCCCCCGGTCGAGGACCTGCTGGACGGCGATCGGGACCACGACCCGCCCGGCGGTCGCGACCAGCGCGAGGGCGAAGGTGACCGGCAGGCCGCGGCGGAACTCGGGCATCATCCGGAGCCCCCGGCGCAGGGTCGCGACCGCACCCTCCTCGCGGTGCTCGGCCAGTGCGGTGCTCACGCCGGCACCTCCGTCCGCGCGTACGCGCGCACCAGCGCCGCGTAGCCGGGCACCTCGGCCAGGAGCTCCTCGTGGCTGCCGCGGGCGAGCACCCGGCCGTGCTCCAGCCAGACCACCTCGTCGGCCAGCGCGATCGTGGCCTGCCGGTAGGCGACGACGACCACGGTCGACGGGCGGTCGGCGTCGCGGAGCGCGTCGAGGATCCGCGCCTCGACGGCGGGGTCCACGGCGCTCGTGGCGTCGTCCAGCACCAGCAGCCGCGGCCGGCGGACCACCGCGCGGGCCAGCGCCAGGCGCTGCCGCTGCCCGCCGGACAGCGTCGCGCCGCGCTCGCCGACCCGGGTGTCGAGGCCGTCGGGGAGCCGGGCCACGAAGTCGTCGGCGGCGGCCACCCGCAGGGCCGCCCAGACCTCCTCGTCGGGCACGTCGGCACCGAGCGTGACGTTGCCGCGGACGGTGTCGTCGAAGAGGAAGGTGCCCTGCGGGACGAACGCCGCCTGTGTGCTGACCTCCCCCTCGCGCAGCGCCCGCAGGTCCACCCCGTCGAGCAGGACCTGCCCGCTGCCGGGGTCGACCAGCCGCACGAGCAGCCCGGCCAGCGTCGACTTGCCCGACCCGGTCGGCCCGACGACGGCGACCGTGCTGCCGGGCGCGACGTCGAAGGTGACCCCGGACAGGGTGGGCCGCGCGGCGCCCTCGAACCCGAACTCGACGTCGTGCACCGCCAGCCCGGCGCCGCCCGTGCCGGCGGCGGCCGCCTGCGTGCCGTGCGGGGTCTCCCCGGTCGCGTCGAGGACGGGGGTGACCCGGTCGAACCCGGCCAGCGCGCGCGGCAGGTCGGCCAACACCCAGCCGATCGCGCGGATCGGCAGGGCCAGCAGCGTGAACAGGTAGGCGATGGAGACCAGGTCGCCGGCGTCGGTCGCGCCGTCGGCCACCCGGACGGCGCCGATGTAGAGCACCGCGAGCGTGCCCAGGTTGGGCAGGGCCTCCATGAGCGGGTCGAACAGGCCGCGCACCCGGCCGACGGCCACCAGTCCGTCGCGGAGCTCCTCGGCGCGGGCGGTGAAGCGGGCGGTCTCGACGTCCTCCCGGCCGAGGGTCTTGACCACCAGCGCGGCGTCGAAGCTCTCGTGCGCGATCTCGCTGACCTCGGCGCGCAGCTGCTGGGCCCGGCGCATCCGGGGGCTCATCGCCTGGGAGTAGACGGCGTTGACCACGAACACCAGCGGGAAGACGACCAGGCCGACGAGCGCCAGCCACGGGTCGGTGGCCACCAGCGCGGCCACGGTGATGCCGATCATCACGATGGCGCCGCAGGCGAACGGCAGTGGGGCCACGAAGAACCAGGCGGCCTCGACGTCGGAGTTGGCGTTGGACAGCAGCTGCCCGGTCGGGTGGCGCTGGTGCCAGGACAGCGGCAGCCGCAGGTACTGGCCGGTGACCCGGCGGCGGTAGTCGGCCTGCAGCCGGTAGCCCATGATCCCGGCGAACAGCCGCCGGCCGAGGATGCCGAGGATCTTGAGGACGGCGACGACCAGGACGGCCGTCGCGGAGAGGGTGAGGGCGGCGGCGGTGGTCACCCCCTCGTCGAAGGCGGGCAGGACGACGCGCTCGGTGATCTCGCCGACGACGTAGGCGCTGGCCACGGTCATCCCGCCGTAGAGGCTGCTGGCGAGGAAGGCGAGGGTGAACATCCCCGGCTGCTCGGCGATCGCGCGGCGCACGTGGCGCAGTCCTCGCCGGACCACGGCGTCTCGGCGGCGGGGCACAGTTCTCCTCGGAAGTCGTGCGGGCGGGAACCGCGATGCTACTTAGACCGGCTAAGGGCTGCCCGCCGTTTCCGGGACCCGCCTCGTCGGTAACCCCGTGCGGTGACTGCCTCTTCCCGGCCGATGGCCGCGCGTGAGCGGACCGCGCTGGCCGACCTGTTCGACGAGCTCGGACCGGGTGCGCCCACCTGCTGCGCGGGCTGGACCACCGCCCACCTCGCCGCGCACCTCGTCGTCCGCGACCGCCGGCCCGACGCGCTGCCGGGGTACGGGCTCGAGCAGCTCGGCGCCGCCGCGCCGCTGACCGCCTGGTCGCACCGGCTGGAGGACCGGCTGCGCACGACGACGCCGTATCCGGAGGTCGTGGCGCGGGTGCGGGCCGGCGCGCCGGTGTGGTCGCCGATGGGCTGGCCCGGGCTGGGGGACGCGCTGAACACCGCCGAGTTCGCCATCCACCACGAGGACGTCCGCCGCGCGCAGCCGGGCTGGGCGCCGCGGGTGCTGGAGCGGGCCGACCAGGACCAGTTGTGGCGCGCGGTCCGGTTCTTCGCCCGCCGGGTGCCCGGCGGGGTGGTGCTGCGGCGGACCGACACCGGCGCGGAGCACCGGGTCGGCGCCGGCGGGAGCACCGTCGAGGGGACGCCGCTGGAGCTGCTGCTGTGGGCGTCCGACCGGAGGGACGTCGCCCGCGTCGCGATCACCTGAGCGGAGTCGCTGGCGAGCGGTCTCCGCTCCCCAGCGACCCCGCTACGGCAGCGGGGAGTCGGACTCGTGGCGGACGGGGACACCCGCGCCGGCCAGCGCGGCCTTGACCTCACCGATCCGCAGCTTGCCGAAGTGGAAGACGCTGGCGGCCAGGACGGCGTCCGCGCCGGCCTCGACCGCGGGCGGGAAGTGCTCCGGCTCCCCCGCTCCCCCGCTGGCGATCACCGGCACGGCCACCTCCCGGCGCACCGCCCGGATCAGCTCCAGGTCGAAGCCGGCCTGGGTGCCGTCGGCGTCCATCGAGTTGAGCAGCACCTCGCCGACCCCGAGCGCGGCGGCCTGCACCACCCACTCCACGGCATCCCGGCCGGTGCCGCGCCGCCCGCCGTGGGTGGTGATCTCGAACCCGGAGTCGGTGACCGCGCCGTCGCGGCAGCGCCGGGCGTCGAGGGACAGCACGAGCACCTGGTTGCCGAACCGGTCGGTGATCTCGCTGATCAGCTCCGGGCGGGCGACGGCGGCGGTGTTCACCGCGACCTTGTCCGCGCCGGCGCGCAGGAGCTGGTCGACGTCCCCGACGCTGCGCACGCCGCCGCCCACGGTCAGCGGGATGAACACGCTCTCCGCGGTGCGGCGGACGACGTCGTAGGTGGTCTCCCGGTCCCCCGAGCTGGCCGTGATGTCGAGGAAGGTGAGCTCGTCGGCGCCCTCCGCGTCGTACACGCGGGCCATCTCCACCGGGTCTCCGGCGTCGCGCAGGTCGACGAAGTTCACGCCCTTGACCACCCGGCCGGCGTCGACGTCCAGGCACGGGATGACGCGCACCGCCACGCTCATGCCCCCACCCTCCGGACGGCGTCGGCCTCGACCTCCACGAGCATCGCCGGGTCGATCAGCGCGGCCACCTGCACCATCGAGGTGGCCGGCCGGATCTCGCCGAACACCTCGCCGTGCGCCCGGCCGACCTCCTCCCAGCGGGAGATGTCGGTGACGAACAGGCGCGTGCGGACGACGTCGGCGACGGTGAACCCGGCCCGCTCCAGGGCGTCGGCGAGGTTGGCCAGCGCCTGGCGGGTCTGCCCGGCGGCATCCCCGGGGCAGACGACCGCGCCGTCCACGGTCGCGGTCGTCCCGCTCACCCAGGCCATGTCCCCGTGGACGACGACGCGGCTGTAGCCGACGACCGCCTCCCACGGGGTGTTCGAGCCGAACCGGACGACGCTCACGCCAGCTCCTCGGTGACCCGCAGCGCCTCGGGCAGCGTGAACGCCCCGGCGTACAGCGCCTTCCCGACGATCGCGCCCTCCACCCCGACCGGCGTCAGCCCGGCCAGCGCGCGGATGTCGGCCAGCGAGCTCACCCCGCCGGAGGCGACCACCGGCCGCGCGGTGGCCGCGCAGACCTCGCGGAGCAGGTCCAGGTTCGGCCCGCGCAGGGTGCCGTCCTTGGTGATGTCGGTGACGACGTAGCGGGCGCACCCCTCGGCGTCCAGCCGGGCGAGGGTCTCGTAGAGCTCACCGCCCTCGCGGGTCCAGCCGCGGGCGGCCAGCCGGGTGCCGCGCACGTCGAGGCCGACGGCGATCCGGTCGCCGTGCTCGGCGATGGCGCGGGCGCACCACTCGGGGGATTCCAGCGCCGCGGTGCCGAGGTTGACCCGCCGGCAGCCGGTGGCCAGCGCGGCGGCCAGCGACTCGTCGTCCCGGATGCCACCGGACAGCTCCACGTCGACGTCCAGCTCGCCGACCACCCGGGCCAGCAGCTCGCGGTTGCTGCCCCGGCCGAACGCCGCGTCGAGGTCCACCAGGTGCACCCACTCGGCGCCGTCGCGCTGCCAGGTCATCGCGGCCTCGAGCGGATCCCCGTAGTCGGTCTCGCTGCCGGCCTCCCCCTGCACGAGACGGACGGCCTGGCCGTCGGCGACGTCGACGGCGGGGAGCAGCTGCAGCTTCGGCACGGCGACCAGCGTAGGAGCGCGTTCCCACCCGCCCGCGTCCGGTGCGGACCCGGTGAGCGGCAGCGGAGCGCACACTGCTCGCGTGCTCCCGCAGCCCCGCCTGCCGCGGCGGGCCGGGCGGCGCACCAACCTGGCGCTGCTGACCCTGCTGGCGGTCGCGGCGGCCACCGGCGTCCTGGCCTACGGGGTGGGCACGCCCGGTCCGGCGCGGGTGGTCGTGGCCGTCCACGGCGCGGCCGGCCTCGGGCTGCTGCTGCTGGTGCCGTGGAAGACGGTCGTCGTCCGGCGGGCGTGGGGGCGGGCCGCCGGCACCCGCGGGTCCGCCGCCCTGCTCGGGGTGCTCGTCGCCCTCACCGTCGTCTCCGGCGCACTGCACGTGGCCGGCCTGGCGCAGCCGGCGGTGCTGCAGGTGCACGTGGGCGCCGCCGTCGGCACGGTGCCCCTGCTGGTCCTCCACGCGTGGGGACGGCGCCAGCGGCCGCGCCGCACCGACCTCTCCCGGCGCACCCTGCTGCAGGCCGGCGCCCTCGCGGCCGGCGCGGCCGCGCTGTGGGGCGCCGGCGAGGCGGTCCTGCGCGTCGCCGGCGCGCCGGGCGCCGGCCGGCGGGCGACCGGGTCGCTGGAACGCGGGACCGACGACCCGGCGGCCATGCCGGTGACCCAGTGGTTCACCGACTCGGTCCCCGACGGCGCGGCCGGCTCGCTGACCGTCGTCTCCGGCGCCCGAGTGGCCACGCTGACGGCGGCCGACCTGGACCGCGGGGACCGGGTGCGCGCGGCGCTCGACTGCACCGGCGGCTGGTTCGCGGTGCAGGACTGGGCCGGGGTCCGGCTGGACCGGCTGCTCGCCGAGCTGTTCGACGACGACCTCCCGGGCGGCGGCAGCGTGGACGTCGTCTCGCGGACCGGCTACCGCCGCCGGCTGCCCCTGCGCGACGCCGGTGCGCTGCTCCTGGCCACCTCGGCCGCCGGCCGGCCGCTGTCGGCGGGCCACGGGGCGCCGGTGCGGCTGGTGGCGCCGGGCCGGCGCGGCTTCTGGTGGGTGAAGTGGGTGGAGCGGATCGAGGTGGTGGACGCGCCCTGGTGGCGGCAGCCGCCGTTCCCGCTGCAGTGACCGACGCTCACCGGTAGCCGGCGTCCCCGGCGGGCCGGCCGGCGTCCTGCACCTCGACGACGTAGCGCCAGGCGTCGGGCTGCGTGCCGTCGAGGTCGGGGAAGCCGTAGCCGCGGGCGAGCTCGCCGCTGGAGGTGGAGCGCCCCGACCAGCGGGCGCGGTCGGGGTCGGCGGCCAGCGCGGCGACCGCCCGTCCGACGAACGCGGGGCTCTCGGAGATGCAGAAGTGCGGCTCCCGCGCGGTGCCCTCCCGCCAGGTCTCCTCGGTGACGCCGTAGTGCTCCAGCATCATCTCCGAGCGCAGCCAGCCGGGGGTGAGCGCGACCGCCGTCCCGCCGTGCGGACGCAGGTCGTGCGCCTGCGAGAACGCCAGCCGCAGCACCGACCACTTGGCCAGGTCGTAGAAGGCGTTGATCCGGACCCGGCCGGCGTTGTAGTCGGCGGTGCCGTCGGTCATCTCCACGACCAGCCCGCCGGCCCGGCGGACGAGCAGGGGCAGCGCGTGCGCGCTGGTGACCAGGTGGGTCTCCACCGCCAGCCGCAGCAGCCGCAGCCCGCCGGCGAGGTCGTGCTCCCACAGCGGGACGTCCCACTCGGCGAGCAGCTCACCGCCCCAGATGTCGTTGACCAGCACGTCGAGCCGCCCGGACTCCGCGTCGATGCGGGCCACCAGCGCCGCGACCTGCGCCGGCTCCAGGTGGTCGCACACCACCGGGATCCCCCGCCCGCCGGCGGCGGTCACCAGCTCGGCGGTCTCCTCGATGGTCTCGGGGCGGTCGTACTCCGAGCGCCGGCCGGTGGTGCTGCGGCCGGTGCACCACACCGTCGCCCCGGCGGCGCCGAGCGCGACGGCGGTGCCCCGGCCGGCACCGCGGGTGGCCCCGGCGACGAGCGCGACGGTGCCGGACAGGTCGGGCGGCGTGTACCCCCCGGCCCGCACCCTGCACCCGCCCCCCGACAGTGGAGTGCCCCGGCGCAGGATCCCTGCGCCGGGGCACTCCACTGGGTCAGGGCGCGGTCTGCGCGGCCACCGGGTCGGGGTGCCGCAGCGGGAACGGGCTCATGCCCCCGCCGTCGATCGGGATGGCCTGCGCGGTGATGTAGCCGGCCTCGGGCGAGGCGAGGAAGGCCACCGCGGCCGCGATGTCGTCGGGCAGGCCGACGCGGCCGACCGGGATGGCCCGCCCGCGCGAGGCCAGCAGCGCCGCCTCGTCGACGTCGGGACCCGAGCTCAGGAAGGCGCGGCTGGTGCCCACCAGCCCGGGGCACAGCGCGTTCACCGTGATGCCCCACGGCCCCAGGTCCATGGCCAGGGCCCGGGTCAGCCCGATGACGCCGGCCTTGGACGCCGAGTACGGCCCGGAGAAGGGCGCCGCGGTGAGCCCGGCCATCGAGGAGATGTTGACGATCCGTCCCGAGCGCTGCGCCCGCATCACCGGCACGGCGGCCCGGCACATCAGCCAGGGCCCGCGCAGGTTGACCGCGACCACCCGGTCGAACACCTCGACGGGGATGTCGGCGACGTCGGCGCGGTCGGGGCCCTGCGGCGCGGCGGCGTTGTTGACCAGCACGTCGAGCCGGCCGAAGCGCTCGACCGCCTCGGCGACCATGCGCTCCGCGTCGGCCTCGACGGCGACGTCGCCCAGCGCGGCCGCCGCCGTCCCGCCGCCGGCGGTGAGGTCGGCGACCAGCGCGTCGACCCCGCCCCAGCCGGCCGAGCGGTCCTCCTGCTGCCGGTTGGGGACGCCGGTGGCCTGCAGGTCGGTGACCACGACGGCCAGCCCCTGCCCGGCCAGCGTCCGGGCGATCGCCTGCCCCATCCCGTCCGGCTTGCCGCAGCCGGTGACCAGCGCGACCCGCTGCCCGCTCATGCGTGCACCGACGGTGCGCCCTCGGGGGTGGTGATCTCGAGCTCCGGCTCGGCCGGTGCAGCCGGCTTGGGCGGCTTCGGGCTGGTCGGGCCGCCGTCCACCGACAGGATCTGGCCGGAGATCCAGCGGGCGCGGTCGCTGCTGAGGAACAGCACGGCCTGGGCGATGTCCCAGGGGCTGCCCTCGATGGGCAGCGCCGTCCAGCTCCTGCGCAGCCGCCGCATCTCCTGGGTCATGTTGGCCGCGGCGAACGCGCCCCAGATGGCGCCGACCTGCACGCAGTTCACCCGGATGCCCTGGTCGCCGAGGGTGTTGGCCAGCCCGACGGTCAGGTTCTCCAGCGCCGCCTTGGCCAGGTTGTAGACCATGGCCGGCCCGCGCGCGCGGACGCCGACCGAGCTGATGTTGACGATCGCGCCGCCGGTGCGCATCACCCCGACCGCGTGGCGGGACATCTGCCAGGCGGTGGTGAGGTTGAGGTCCATCAGCTGGTGGAAGCGCTCGGGCGTCACGTCGAAGACGCCGGCGCGGTCGCCCACGGCCACGTTGTTCACCAGGGTGTCGAAGCCGCCGAACCGGGCGACGACCTCGTCGACGGCCCGCTTGCAGGCGTCGTCGTCGAGCAGGTCGGCGACGACGGCGATCGCGGTACCGCCGTCGGCCTCGATCTTCTCCACGGTCCGCTGCGCCGCGGCGGGGTCCCGGTCCAGGACGGCGATCCGCGCGCCGTGGGCGGCGAGCACGCGGCAGATCGCGTAGCCGACCCCGGCCTCGTTGTCGCTCTGCTGACCCCCGCCGGTGACCAGCGCGGTGCGGCCGGTCATCCAGGGCTCGGCCGCCGGGCCGAACGGATCGGTGAGGGACTCGCTGAACTCGGTCACTGCGCGGCTCCTGCGGGGGTCGAGGGGGTGGTCCGGCCGACGACCGGGACGGAGCTGGCCGACCAGCCGGAGAAGACCCGGACCACCGCGGAGATGCCGGCGTTGCGGGCACCGGCGACGACGATCGGCAGCACCTCGGGCCCGCCGGCGCCGAACAGGCGGTCGACGTCCTGCGGATCGGTCGAGCCGTCGGCGAAGCGGACGCCGTTGTCACCGACGCCGTCCTTGCCGACCCGGGCGAGGTCGGCCTTGGTGCGCCCGCAGCGCTCCACCAGCCAGGCACGGACGTCGGCCTTGCTCATCCCCGCGCCGGCCAGCATCTGGGCGTGCTCGGGGCAGAACACGATCCCGGCCGGGTGGTGGCGGAAGATGGCCGCGCCGCTGCGGGAGATGGTGTCGGCGAAGTCGGCCAGCAGCTGCTCGGGGTCGGCGGTGTGCCGGTTGTCGACGTACTCGACGGTGCGGGTGAGGAAGCCGGAGACCGCGGAGGTGCCGGCAGGCACACCGCCCTCGACCGACAGCGGCTCCCAGGGGCTCTCCTCCTCGTTCTCCGCCAGGCAGACCTGCCAGCGGCCGGGCAGCCCCTGGGTGGCCTGCTCGAAGCCGTGCGGCACCACGCCGAGGGCGTTGCGCACGATGAGGCCGAGGGCCCGCGGCACGGTCATGTTGGGCCGGAACCCGGGGCCGAGGACACCGCCGGCCGCGTTGAGGCCCAGCTCGCGCCGCACCGGCCCGTTCACCACGAGCATCGGCGAGGGGCCGCTGGTGGACTGCCAGCCGCCGCCCGTGGCCGAGCGGTCGCGCTGGATCGCCTCCCAGGCGGCGAGGACGACCGGGAAGTACTCCGGCCGGCAGCCGGCCATCGCGGCGTTGATCGCGGCCAGCTCGACCGTGACGCTGCGGTGCAGGTGCTCCAGCGTGCCGATGACCTCGTCGGGCTGCCGGTCCACGGTCGCCAGGAACCGGTCGACCAGCGAGCGGGTGGCCGGCACCAACGGCAGGCCGTCGGACCAGCCCTGGGCGTAGCAGTGCTCGATGGCGGCCTGGGCGGCCTCGGGGTCGGCGTCCGGGACGACGGGCGGCGCCTCCGCCACGGTCACGAGGCCACCTTCTGGGGTGCGGCGGCGGTGACGGTGGCGACGACCTGCGGCAGCAGCTGGCGGGCGCGCTCACGGACCGCGTCGGCGTCCAGGATCGCGACCGGGTGCGCGGTGGTCAGGTAGGCGTAGTCCGGCGCCCCCTGGACCTCGGCCATGCCGCTGGCGGTCGCGGTGAAGGCGTCGGAGCAGATGACCGCCGCGGGCACGCCGGCCCGCTCCAGGGCGATGCCGTCGGCGACGGCGGAGGCGCTGCAGGAACCGCAGTCACCGACACCGGTCAGGACGACGTCGCACTCGGCGACCAGCTCGTCCAGAGCCGCCTCCGGCAGCGGGAGCGCGAACGCGGTCTTCGTCCGGCGCAGCACGGTCGTCGAGGCGCCGTGCTCGGACTGCAGCATCGCGGCCAGCTCGTCGAGCAGCAGCGCGGCGTTGTGCTTGGTGTTCTCCAGCAGGCCGAGCCGGACGCCGGACAGGTCGGTGCGCCGCGGCGCGAGCGCCGAGCTGCCGATCCGGGTGGTGGTCTGGCCGGTGGGGTCGAGGATGTCGGCGAGGGTCGCCATGGCCGCGGTCACCTCCGGCGCGGCGGGCAGCCGCGCGGTCGTCGGGGGGTCGGGGAACGAGGGCACCGGCGAGGGGTCGCGGGCACCCGGGGTCCGCCGTCCGTGCCCGTCGATCGTGTCCCCGGCCACACGCGGTGGCGACGAGTCTTCCCCCCGGCGGAAGGCCGTCGCCGGAGGCGGGGTGTCGGCGACCACACTCGCTGGTGCCGGACTTCCCCCCGGCGGAAGACCCGGCAGGACAGAGAGGACGTTGCATGGTCGCGACGACGACGGTTCCGGCAGGCCCCCCGGAGCGTGGCCCCGGCCGGCTGCCCGGCGGCGGCCAGGCCACGGCGGCCGGCCGCGTGCTCGCCGTCCTCGCCGCCTTCGGGCCGGCGCACCCGGCGTTGACGCTCAGCGAGATCAGCCGGCGGTCGGGGCTCACCCTGACGACCACCCACCGCCTGGTCGGCGAGCTGCGCCAGTGGGGCGGCCTCGAGCGCGGCCCCGACGGCCGGTACGCCATCGGGCTGCGGCTGCTGGAGCTCGGCGCGCTCGCCCCGCAGGGCCTGCAGCTGCGCGAGCTGGCCCTCCCCTACCTCGACGACCTGCACCAGGCCACCCGCGCCAACGTGCACCTCGCGGTCCGGGACGGCGCCGACGGCGTCTACGTGGAGGCGCTGCGTGCCCGCGGTGCGGTGCAGGTGCTCAGCCGGCTGGGCGGCCGCTGGCCGCTGCACGCCACGGGCACCGGGCAGGTGCTGCTGGCCTTCGCCGACCGCGACGTGCAGGACGAGCTGCTCGCCGCCCCGCTCAAGCGGTTCACCCCCGACACCATCACCGACGTCGCCGAGCTGCGTCGGGTCCTGGCCGAGGTGCGGCGGACCGGGGTGGCGATCACCGAGAACCAGCTGACGCCCGACGCCCTCGCCGTCGCCGTCCCGGTGCGGGGCCAGCGGGACGACGTCGTCGCCGCGCTCGGCGTGACCGTGCAGCGGGGCGCGGTGGCCAGCCACGCGCTGGTCCCGGCGCTGGCCGCGACCGCGCGCGGCATCTCCCGGGCCCTGGGCGCGCCGTCCGCCCGGCCCGACGCCGCCCGCGCCGCCCGCACCGCCCGCTCGTCGGGCTGAGAGAGGACCCCCTCGCCCCCCGCCACTCGCCGGCTCGCGGCGGGCCCCTGCGCGGGGGCCGACGAAGCAGTGGGCGCGGGCGCCCCCGGGGGGCGGCGGGCCCGGGCGCCGG
>NZ_JAQISV010000005.1:0-44247 GCF_048569675.1 Geodermatophilus sp. CPCC 206100 | reverse complement strand
GCCGCCGGCACCCGAGGGTGCCGGCGGCCACGTCTGCGGCCCGGGGAGGGTCCCCGACTCACTCCCCGTGGAGGATGACCCCGCGGATGTTCTTGCCGTCGGTGAGGTCCTGGTAGGCCTCGTTGACCTGCTCGAGCTCGTAGGTCCGGGTGACCAGCTCGTCGAGCTTGAGCTGGCCGGCCCGGTACAGGCCGAGCAGGCGCGGGACGTCGTAGAGCGGGTTGCAGTCGCCGAACAGCGCGCCGCGGACCTGCCGCTGGTAGCCGATCAGGGCGCCGGCGTGGAAGTGCGCGGCCTTCTCGGTCAGCTTGCCGACGCCGGTGATGGTGACCTTGCCGCCCTTGCCGGTCATCTGCAGCGCGGAGTTGACCATCTCCTCGGTGACCACGCCCGGGGTGAGGATGGCGTGGTCGGCCAGCTGGCCCCAGGTGGTCTCGACGACGAAGTCGTGCGCCTCCTTGGCCGAGGCGAAGGCGTGCGTCGCACCGAAGACCGACGTCGCCATCTCGCGCTTGTACTCGACCGGGTCGACGACGACGACGTTCTTGGCGCCGGCGTACCGGGCGCCCTGGACGGCGTTGCTGCCGACGCCACCGGAGCCGAACACGACCACGGTGTCCCCGGCGCGGACGCCGGCGGCGTAGACCGCCGAGCCCCAGCCGGTGGGGACGCCGCAGCCGACGAGGCAGGCGACCTCCCACGGGATGTCGTCGGCCAGCGGGATGGCCGCCCACTCCGAGATCACCGCGTACTGCGAGAAGGAGCCCACGGTGCAGAAGCCGCCGAGGTCCTCGTCGCCGAGGTGGAAGCGGAACGTGCCGTCGAGGAACATGCCGGTGCCGGCGTTGAGCCCCTTGACGCACATGTTCTGGTGCCCGGTCGAGCAGGGCCGGCAGGCGCCGCAGGCCGGGATGTAGGAGCAGATGATCCGGTCGCCCGGCTTGACCCGGGTGACGCTCGGGCCGACCGACTCGACGATGCCGGCCCCCTCGTGACCGCCCACCACGGGCATGCGCACCGGCGCGTCGCCCTGGGTGATGTGGTCGTCGGAGTGGCACAGCCCCGAGGCGACGAACTTGACGCGGACCTCGTGCTCCTTGGGGTCGTCGAGCTGGAGGTCGACGAGCTCCCAGCCGCGGTGGGCGGCGCGGGCGATGGCGGCGCGGGTCGTGATGGTGCTCATGCGATCCCTCTCAGTTCCCGGTGCCACGGAGGGACACGGTCTTGACCTGCGTGTACTCGAGCACCGCGTCGGCGCCCATCGACCGGCCGAAGCCGCTGCGCTTGTAGCCGCCGAAGGGGCCGCCGATGACCCCGGCGCCCAGGGCCGCGTTGACCGCCACCTGGCCGGCCTGCAGGCCGCGGGCGAACTTGACCGCCTTGCCCACGTCGCGGGTCCACACCGAGGCGACCAGGCCGTAGTCGGTGCCGTTGGCGACCTCGAGGGCCTGCTCGTCGTCGTCCACCGGGGTGACCCCGAGGACCGGGCCGAAGATCTCCTCCTGGTGGATCCGCATGGCCGGGTCGACGTTGTCGAACAGGGTCGGCTCGACGAAGAAGCCGCGCTCGAACTTGTCGCCGGACGGGCGGCCGCCACCGAGGACGAGGTCGGCGCCCTCCTCCTGGCCCAGCTCCATGTACTTGAGCACCCGCTCGTGCTGCTTGGCGTTGATGAGCGGGCCCATGTTGACCTGCTCGTACCAGGGGCCGACCTTGACCTGCGACATGTGCTCGGCCAGCCGCTGCACGACCTCGGACTGGATGGAGCGGGCGACCACCACCCGCGAGCCGGCCGCGCAGATCTGGCCGGTGTTGAGGGTGATGCCGCGGGCGATCGCCGGGATCGCGGCGTCCAGGTCGGCGTCGGCCAGGATGACCTGCGGGGACTTGCCGCCCAGCTCCAGGTGCAGCGGGGTGAGGTTCTTGGCGCAGGCGGCCATGATCAGCTCACCGGTCTGCGGGGAGCCGGTGAAGCCGATCCGCCGGATCCGCGGGTGGGCCGGGATGGCGGCGCCGGCCTCGTGCCCGTAGCCGGTCACGACGTTGACGACGCCCGGCGGGATGCCCGCCTCGAGCGCCAGCTTGGCCAGTGCCAGCGGGGTCAGCGGGGCGTCCTCGGCCGGCTTGAGGACGATCGTGTTGCCGGCGGCGATGGCCGGGCCGACCTCGGTGACGAACATCGGGCCGGGGGCGTTCCACGGGATGATCCCGCCGACCACGCCGTAGGGCTCGCGGAGGGTGAGGCCGAGGGCGTCGGGGGTGTAGGTGGGCAGGGACAGGCCCTGCACCTTGTCCGCCTGGCCCGCCGTGAAGCGCAGCTGGCCGGCCATCGGCGGCGGGCCCCAGTGCGGGCGGCCGACCTCCTGGGACTCGAGCTGGTCGAGCTCGGCGAGGTTCTCCTCGATCAGCTGCGCCCAGCGGAACAGCAGCGCGGCGCGGGCCGTGGCGTTGGTGTCGCGCCACGCGGGGAAGGCGGCCTCGGCGGCGCGGACGGCGGCGTCCACGTCGGCCGCGGTGCCGCGGGGCACTCGGGCCAGCAGCTCGCCGGTGGCCGGGTTGATGACGTCGATCGTCTGGCCGCTGGCGGCGGGGACCCAGTCGCCGCCGATGAGCTGGGCGTTGTCGATGAGGAGGGGCGACCCGGACGTGGTCGCGGGAGGGGCGATGGTCATGGGTGCTGTCCTCAGTGCTCGTGGATGATGACGCCGCGGATGTTCTTGCCGTCGAGCATGTCCTGGTAGCCCTGGTTGACGTCCTCGAGCTTGTAGGTCCGGGTGACCAGCTCGTCGAGCTTCAGCTTCCCGGAGCGGTACAGGCTGAGCAGGCGCGGGACGTCGTGCAGCGGGTTGCAGCCGCCGAAGATGCCGCCCTGGATCCGCCGCTGGTACCCGATGAACATGCCGGGGTGCTCGTTGACCCAGCCGTTGCCGACGGCGGTGACCGAGACCTGGCCGGTCTTGCCGACGACCTGCAGGGCGTCGGCGATGACCTCGTCGTGGAGCACGCCGACGGTGATGATGGCGTGGTCGGCCAGCTCGCCCCAGGTCGCCTCGACGACGAACTCGTGGGCCTCCTTGGCCGAGGCGAAGGTGTGGGTGGCGCCGAAGACGGTGGCCATCTCGCGCTTGAACTCGACCGGATCGACGACGACGACGCGCTCGGCACCGGCCAGGGCCGCGCCCTGGACGGCGTTGGCGCCGACCCCGCCGGAGCCGTAGATCACCACGGTGTCACCGGCCTTGACGCCGGCGAGGTGCACCGCGCTGCCCCAGCCGGTGGGGACGCCGCAGCCGACGAGCGCGGCGATCTCGAACGGGATGTCGTCGGGGATCTGGATGACGGAGTACTCGCTCACCACTGCGAACTGAGAGAACGTGCCGAGCACGCACAGCCCGCCGAAGTCCTCGCCGTCCTCGTGGAAGCGGAAGGTGCCGTCCGGGAACATGCCGGTCGAGGCGTTCTTGCCCTCGTCGCAGAGGTTCTGCCGGCCGGTGGAGCAGTAGCGGCACTTGCCGCAGGCGGGGATGAAGGAGCAGACCACGTGGTCGCCCACCTTCACCCGCGTGACGCCCTCACCGACGGCGTCGACGACGCCGGCGCCCTCGTGCCCACCGACCACCGGGAAACGCATCATCGCGTCGCCCTTCTGGATGTGGTCGTCGGAGTGGCACATCCCGGCCGCCATGAACTTGATGCGGACCTCGTTGGCCTTGGGGTCGTCGAGCTCGAGCTCGGTGATCTCCCACGGCCGACCAGGCTCACGGCAGACCGCGGCGCGCGTGGTCATCGTCACTGGGGACTCCTCTCACTTCTGGACGTCGGCCGCTGCGGGGGCGCTCGGTGACGGCGGACACGTGTCGGCCAACCATGCGCTGCGCGAGCGCGCTCCCCGGCCGGGCTCCACCCTGCGCGGCCGGGGTGGTGCGGACCACAGGACTTCCCCATCACGGAAGACCGCGCGGTCAGCCGGGGCCTGCGCCGCCCGTGGCCCGCGTCTCCTTTCCGGGACGTGGAAGGGGTGCTTATGCCCCCGGGATGCGGCTGGTGGACTCTCCCCGCTCGACCGACGTCGGCCGATCCCGGCCGTACCGGTCCCCGGACCCCGCGCCCGCCCGCCGCTCCGGCAGCGCCGCCGGCCGGTCCGCCGCCCGTGCCCGTGGAAGGACCCTGTCCGTGGAGGACCACCAGTGATCGACAAGTTCCGCGAGGACCTCCTGGCCGTGGTGGATGCCGTGCCCTCGGGCGCCTCCATCGCCGTCGGCGGCTTCGGCAGCTCCGGGCGGCCCGACGGCCTGCTGGACGCGCTGTGCGAGCTGGACAAGCGCGACCTGCACGTCTACGTCAACAACGTCGGGCACGACTTCACCGGCGTCGGCCGGCTGCTGCACCAGGGGCGGCTGCGCCGGGTGACGGCGTCCTTCCCGATCCTGCAGGAGTTCTACGACGAGTACTTCGCCGGCAAGGTGGAGCTCGAACTGATCCCCCAGGGCACCCTGGCCGAGCGGATGCGCGCCGGCGGCGCCGGCATCCCGGCCTTCTTCACCCCCTCGGGCGCGGGCACGATGCTCTCCGACGGCTCCTTCACCCTGCGCTACTCCCCCGACGGCGGCGTCGCCGAGCACGTGCCGGCGAAGGAGACCCGCCTCATCCAGGGTCGCGAGTACGTGTTGGAGGAGGGCATCGTCGCCGACTTCGGCTTCGTCAAGGCGCACCGGGCCGACCGCAAGGGCAACCTGCGGTTCCGGCTCTCGGCCCGCAACTTCAACCCGATGGCGGGTATGTGCGGGAAGACCACGTTCGCCGAGGTCGAGCGGATCGCCGAGGTCGACGAGATCCACCCGGACGACGTCCACCTCCCGGGTGTGTTCGTGGACGACGTCGTCCTCTCCACCGGCAAGGCCCCCGCGACCGAGGACACCACCGCGACGACGAGGAAGGCCTCCTGATGACCGGCACCGTCAACGCCACCGCCCCCGCCCCCGTCGTGGGCCGCACCCGCGAGGGCATCGCCGAGCGGCTGGCCCAGGACCTGCAGGACGGCTATGTCGTGAACCTCGGCGTCGGGATCCCGCTGCTGGTGCCCCGCTACCTGCCCGAGGACAAGGAGGTCGTCCTCCACGCGGAGAACGGCGTCCTGGGCATCGGCGGGGACGCCGACCCGCACGAGGCGGACCCCGACCTCACCGACGCGGGCAAGCAGCCGATCACGCTGATCCCCGGCGCGGCCATCACCGACTCCGCGCTGTCGTTCGCGATCATCCGCGGCGGCCACCTGGACGCCACCATCCTCGGCGCGCTGCAGGTCTCGGCCTCCGGCGACCTGGCCAACTGGTACGTGCCGGGCCGCAACCCCGCCGTCGGCGGCGCGATGGACCTCGTCGCCGGGACCCCGCAGGTGTGGGTCGCCATGGAGCACGTGGACCGCAAGGGCCGGCCCAAGATCGTGCAGGAGTGCACGATGCCGCTGACCGGCCACAAGTGCGTCACCCGCATCTACACCGACCTGGCCGTCTTCCACGTGGTCGACGGTCAGCTGCGGCTGGTCGAGTGCGCACCCGGCGTCAGCCCGGACCACGTGCGCGAGCACACCGCCGCCACCTACACGGAGGACCTGGCCGGCTGACCCCGGCCACCGTTCCAGCTCTCCGGGCCCGCACCGCCGTCCGCGGTGCGGGCCCGGACCATCTCAGCGAGGAGAAGACATGCAGGACGTCGAGGGCAAGGTCGCGTTCATCACCGGCGGGTCGAGCGGCATCGGCCGCGGCATCGCCCTGGCCTTCGCCCGGGCCGGCATGCGCGTGGTGATCAGCGGCCGCAAGCAGGAGCACATCGACGAGACGACGGCGGAGTTCGCCCAGGCCGGTCTCGAGGTCGACGCCGTGACGCTCGACGTCACCGACCGCGACGCCGTGGAGCGCGCCGCCGACGCGACCGAGCGCCGGTACGGCCGGGTCGACGTGCTGGTGAACAACGCCGGCATCGGCCTCACCGGCCCGGTGATGGGCGCGACCCCCGCCGACTGGGACTGGCTGATCGACGTCAACATCAAGGGCGTCGGGCACGGTCTGTCCGCCTTCGTGCCGCGGATCCAGGCGCACGGCCAGGGCGGGCACGTGGTGAACACCGCGTCCATGGCGGCGCTCATGCCGATCGTCGCGGGGCTGTACTCGATGACCAAGGCGGCGGTCGTGGCCCTGTCCGAGGCACTCGCGATCGAGCTGGCGCCCGACGGGATCGGCGTCTCGGCCTACTGCCCCGGCCCGGTGCACAGCAACATCGCCGGTGCGGTGGCCCGCCGTCCCGAGCAGTACGGCGACAGCGGCTACACCCCGCCGCCGGCGGAGTTCCTGGAGCGGGCCAAGAGCCAGCCGTACATGAGCTACGTCGAGGCCGGGGAGCGGGTGCTGGCCGGCGTCCGCCGCAACGACCTGTTCATCCTGACCCACCCGGAGTTCAAGGCCGGCGTCCAGGACCGGTTCGACACCACGCTGGCCGCCTTCCCCGACGAGCCGATCAACGAGGAGCGGGCGGCCGTCATCCCCTTCCTCACCTCGCACACGATCTACGCCCCGGAGAAGCGCCTGCCCTCCCCGCGCTACGAGGGCTGACCGCACACCCGCCAGACGACAGAGGCCGGCCCCGCCACTCGGCGGGGCCGGCCTATGTCGTGCCGGGGTGTCGGGAGACGCCGCGCCGGGGGTTCTCCCGCGGACGCTCGTGCTCTGCCCACCACCGTGGGCAGAGCACGAGCACCGGGCGGCCCAGGTGGCCGCCGCGGGTGGCCGCCGCGCAGGTCAGGGGGCGGGGGTGTCGTCCAGGGGGATGAGCGGGACGGGGCCGGCCAGCTCGTCGGGGTCGGCCGGGAAGTAGGCGAAGTTCTTCGCCCGCGCGCCGCCGTCGACGACCAGGTCGGTGCCGGTGATCAGCCGCGCGTAGTCCGAGGACAGCCACGCCACCGCGTGCCCGATGTCGGTCGGCGTCCCGGTGCTGCCCATGGGGACCAGCGGCGGGCGCTCGCCGCTCCACCGCGCCGGCCGCCGCCACGGCTCCTCGCCGGTGCCGCCGCCCAGGCCGCCGCCCTTGCGGCCGGCGTTGAGCATGTCGACCGGCCGGCCCTGCGCCTGCAGCTGCGCGACCAGCTCGGGGTTGTCGATGGTCGGCGCCGTGGGCGTGTAGGAGTTGACCCGGATGCCGTAGGGCGCGAGGTCCATCGCGGCGGCCCGGACGAAGTTGTTCACGCCGCCCTTGTTGAAGGCGTAGGCGATGACGCCGGCCGAGCCGTTCCACCCGTTGGACGACGAGATGCAGACGATCGAGCCGCGGATGCCGCGCTCGGCCATCGCCCGGCCGACGATCTTGGTGTTCAGGAAGTACCCGAGGCCGGAGACCTTGATGGAGCGCTCGAAGGTCTCGGCGTCCTCGTCGAGCACGCCCTTGCCGCCGAGCATCGCGGCGTTGTTGACCAGGATGTCGATCCGGCCCCACTGCTCCAGGACCGCGTCCACGTAGCCCTGCACGGCGGCCTCGTCGGTGACGTCGCCCGGAGCGGCCATCGCCTCGCCGCCGTTGCGCTCGATCCGCGCGATGGCGGCCTTGATCACGTCGTCGCTGACGTCGTTGCAGGCGACCTTGGCGCCGTACTTGGCCAGGGCCAGCGCGATGCCGCTGCCGATGTTGGGGCCGACGCCGGTGACCAGCGCGACCTTCCCCTCGAGGGAGATCTCCACTCCGTGCTCCGTTCGGTTCTCGGCTGCAGCGGCGCTGCAGGGGGGTGCGAGGGGCACGCCTGGGACCCGGGGGCGGGGGTACCCCCCCGCCCCCGGCTCCTCCGGCGGATCCGGGCGGTGCGCGGTCAGCCGCGACCGCCCGGCGCGGATCAGTCGGTCGGGTAGGTCAGCCGGATGCTCTCCGGCTGCACGCCGAGCACCGGCGCCAGCATCGACTGCATGAGCGGCTTGGGCACGAGGCACTCCTCGCACGCGTCCGGTCCGGCGACGATCTGCACGTTCGCGGCGTCGCCCTGGACGTCGACGTCGAGGCGGTAGTCGTCGGCCTGCAGGGTCTGCTTCAGCTGGTCCAGCTGGGCCTGGTCGATGCTCACGGGGACACCTCTCGGAACGCGGCCGGCGCGGAGCCGGCCGACCAACGGACGGGGACGGAGCGGCCGGACCACGCGGCCCAGCCGAAGGGGCGGAAGACCATGGAGATGGCGGCGTTGGCCGCACCGGCGACCACCACGGGGATCGCCTCCGGCGACGGCATCATGCGCACCACCCCATCCTCCCCGGTGGCGCCACCGCCCTTGCCCGCGGCGACCAGCTCGTCCTCCGTGTGGGTGGCGTGCTCGAACAGCCACCGCTGCACGTCGGCGCGGCTGTAACCCGCGTCGGCCAGGGTGTGGGCGTGCTCGGGGCCGAGGACCAGGCCGCCGCTGGAGTGCCGGACGCCGAGGTAGGCGCCGATGCGGGCCAGGGAGTCGGCGAAGTCCTGCAGCACCGCCTCGGCGCTCTCGGTGTGCCGGTTGTCGACGTACTCGCAGTCGCGGATGAGCATGGCCGACACCGCGTCCACGCCCGGCTCGAGGCCGCCGACGACGCTGAGCGGCTCCCACGGCGAGAGCTCCTCGTGCTCGCCGATGAGCAGCTGCCAGCGGCCGGGCACGCCCTGGGTGGCCTGCTCCAGCTCCTGCGGCTTGATGCCGTAGCCGTTGCGGACCAGCAGCCCGATCGCGCGGGCGATGGTGGCGTTGGCGCGAAAGCCCGGGCCGAGGACGCCGCCGGCGGAGTTGATGCCCAGCCGTGCGCGCATCGGGCCGTTGGCCACGAGCAGCGGCGCCGGCCCGCTGGTGGACTGCCAGGCGCCGCCGTTGGTCGAGGGCTCGCCGTTGAGCGCGTCCCACGCGGCCAGCACGACGGGGAAGTACTCCGGCTCGCAGCCGGCCATGATCGCGTTGACCGCGGCTTGGCGGACGGTGACCCGGCGGTTGAGGTGCTCCTGGGCGCCGATGACCTCGTCCGGGTCCCGGTCGGTGGTCGCGAGGAACGCGTCCATGTCCTCCTGGGTGGCCGGGACGACGGGCAGCCCGTCGGTCCAGCCCTGCTCGTAGCAGTAGCGGATCGCCTCCGCCGCCGTCCGCGCCCGGTCGCCGACGGCCGTCACCGGGCCACCGCGTGCCGGGTCAGCATGCCGACGATCTCCGGCAGCGCCCGGACGGCGCGCTCGCGGACGCCCTCGCGGGACAGGCTCGCGACCGGGTGCGCCGTCGTCACGTAGGCGTAGCCGGGGGTGCCCTGCAGCTGGGCCATCGCGTCGGCGCTCACCCGGAACGCGTCGCTGCAGATGACCGCGGCCGGGATGCCGGCCGCCTCCAGCTGCAGCCCGTCGGCCACCGCCGAGGCGCTGCACGATCCGCAGTCGCCCACGCCGACCACGACGACGTCGGTCTCGCCGCGGAGCTCCTCGAGCATCTCCGGCGGGGCCGGGTGGACGATGCTCGGCTTGGTCCGGGTCAGGACGGTCGTCACCCCGTGCTCGGACTCCAGCAGCGCCGACACCTCCTCGAGGAACTCGGCGGCGTTGCGCTTGGTGTTCACGAGCAGGCCCAGCCGCAGGCCGGCCAGCCCGCCGGGGCGGGAGGCCAGCGCCGTGCGGCCCCGCTCGTCGCCGGGGGCGCCCACCGTGGGGTCGATGATGTCGTCGAACACCGTTCGTCTCCTCGCTGCTACAGGGCCGGGGCCGCCGGCGGCGCCGCGGGGGCGCCGGCCGGTGGGGCGTCGGTGACCCCGTCGGGGCCGGCGAGGGTGGCCCCGCCGGTCATCCGCGGGACCTCGGGCATGGGCAGGTCCAGCGGGAAGTGGCAGGCCACCCGGTGGGCGGGCTGGTGCTCGACCAGCGCCGGGGCGACCTCCGCGCACTTGAGCTGCGCCCGGGGGCACCGCGTGCGGAACCGGCAGCCGCTGGGCGGGTCGATCGGCGACGGCGGCTCCCCGGGCAGCGCGACCGGCTTGTGCGCCCGTCCGGTGACCGGGTCCACCCGCGGGATGGAGTCCAGCAGCGCCGCCGTGTAGGGGTGCAGCGGCTGGCGGTACATGGCCTCCGACGGGCCGATCTCGGTCAGCTGGCCCAGGTACATGACCGCCACCCGGTCGCTGACCTGCTTCACCATCGCCAGGTCGTGGGCGATGAACAGGTAGGACAGGTTCATCTCGCGGCGCAGCTTCTCGAACAGGTTGAGCACCTGCGCCTGGATGAGGACGTCGAGGGAGGACACCGCCTCGTCGGCGACGATCAGGGCCGGCTCCAGGGCGATGGCCCGGGCGATCGCCACCCGCTGGCACTGGCCGCCGGAGAGCTCGAACGGCCGCCGCCGGGCGTACTGGGACGGGTCGAGGCCGACCAGGTCGAGCAGCTCCTCCACCCGTCGCTTGCGGGTGTCCGCGGTGCCCCAGCCGTGGCCCCGCAGGGGCTCCTCGACCAGCTCGTTCACCCGCCAGCGCGGGTTCAGCGAGCCGAACGGGTCCTGGTAGACCATCTGCAGGTGCCGGCGGGAGGACTTGAGCTCCCTGCGGCCCAGCGTCATGAGGTCCTTGCCCTGGAACTCCACGACGCCGGACTTCGGCCGCGGCAGCTGGATGACCGACCGGGCCAGGGTCGACTTGCCCGAGCCCGTCTCGCCCACGACGCCCAGCGTCTCGCCGGGGTAGATGTCGAACGACACGTCCGAGACGGCGTGCACGACGCCGCCCTTGACCCCGCCGGCGGCCCGGACGGGGAACTCCTGGACGAGGTTGCGGGCGCTCAGCAGCGGGGTGCGCGCCTCGGCCCGGTCGCCGGTGGTGCGCTCCTCGACGGCGGTCATCGCTGGTCTCCGTTCGCGGGGGCGGCGCCGACACCGACGGGGTGCCAGCAGGCCCACGAGTGCTGGGGCTCGTGCTCGGTGAGGGGCGGGGACTCCAGGCACGTGTCGGTGGCGTTGGAGCACCGCGGCCGGAACGGGCAGCCCTTGGGCAGCGCGGAGAGGTCCGGCGGCTGCCCGGGGGTGACCTCGAACAGCGAGTGCGGCTCGCGGTCCAGGGCGGGGATGGCACCGAGCAGGGCGTGCGTGTACGGCATCCGGACGTTGGCGAACAGCGTCGTCGTCGGCGCCTGCTCAACCGCCCGCCCGGCGTACATGACGACGACGTCCTGCGCGTAGCTGGCCGCCAGGCCCAGGTCGTGGCTGATCATGATGACCGCCATGCCGAGCCGCTGCTGCAGCTCGACGAGCAGCTCCATGATCTGCGCCTGGGTGGTGACGTCGAGGGCCGTGGTCGCCTCGTCGGCGATGAGCAGCCGCGGCTCGCCGGCCAGCGCGATCGCGATCATGACGCGCTGGCGCATGCCGCCGGAGAGCTGGTGCGGGTACTCGTGGAACCGCCGCTCGGCCGCGGGCAGCCGGACCAGCTTCAGCAGCTCGACCGCCCGCGCGTGGGCGCCCTTCTTGTCCAGGTCGCTGTGCAGCCGGACCGCCTCGGTGATCTGGGCGCCGATCTTCATCGTCGGGTTCAGCGACCGGGCCGGGTCCTGGAACACCATGGCGATGTCGCCGCCGCGCAGCTCGCGCATCTCCTTCTCGGGGAGACCGATGAGCTCCCGGCCGTCGAACCGGACCGACCCGGTGATCGCGGCCGTCGGCGGCAGCAGGCCCATGAGGGCGCGGGAGCTGACGCTCTTGCCCGACCCGGACTCGCCGATGATCGCCATCATCGAGCCGGGCACGAGCTCGTAGGACAGCCCGTTGACGGCGCTGATCGTGCGCCCGCCGCGGGTGAACCGGACCCGGAGGTCCTCGACCACCAGCAGCGGCTCGCCGGGCTGCGCGGCCGACCCCCGGGACGGCTTGCCGCCCGCCACCGGGTCGATGAACCCCTCAGACACCTGGACCTCCCCCGCGGCGTAGGTCGCCGTCCGCTTGCTCATCGACCGCTCCACCGTGCGCGCAGGTTCTCCCCCAGGAGGTTGAAGGCGAGGACGGTGATCAGCAACGCCACGCTGGGCCACACCACCAGCATCGGCGTGGCCGAGAGGCTCAGCTGACCGGTGGCCACCATGTTGCCCCAGCTGGGTGCCGGGTCCGGGATGCCCAGACCCAGGAAGCTCAGCGCGCCCTCGATGATGATCACGATGCCCATGCCGAGCATCCCGAAGGTGATCAGCTGCGGGGCGATGTTGGGCGCCAGGTGCTTGAACAGCATCCGGTGCGCCGGCGTCCCCGCCAGCTGCGCCGCGGCCATGAACGGCATCTCGCGCAGCCGGAGGACCGCCGAGCGGGCGACCCGGGCGAACGCGGGGATGCTGAAGAAGGCCAGCGCGAAGATCGTGTTGGTCATCGACGGGCCCAGCGCCTGCGCCACCGCGAGGGTGAGCACCAGCGACGGGAAGGCGATCAGCACGTCGAGGACGCGCATGATCAGCGTGTCGACGATCCCGCCGACGTAGCCCGACAGCGCGCCGAGCGTCCCGCCGATGGCCAGGCCGAGCAGGTTCACCGCCACGGCGATCCACAGCGAGGACTGCCCGCCGTTGAGCAGCCGCGACAGGATGTCGTTGCCGTTGGGGTCGGTGCCCAGGATGTGGCCCGGCGAGAGCGCCGGCTGGTTGCTCTCCAGGATGTTGCCGCCGACCGGGCTGGGCAGCGACAGCAGCGTGGGGCCCAGGAAGCAGGCGATCAGCACGAAGGCGATCAGGCCGGCCGGGATCCAGGTGCCCAGGTTGTGACCCCAGCGACGGCCGCGGCTGCCGACCTTGGCCTCGGCCTCGTCGATCTCCGGACCGATGGAGAACGACGGTGCCGGCTCAATGACTGCCATAGCGGATCCTCGGGTCCAGGACGGCGTACAGGAGGTCGACGACCAGGTTCGCCAGCACCGCGACCAGCGCGAAGATGACGACCGCCGCCTGCACGACGACGAAGTCGCGGGTGTTGATGGCCTGCAGCAGCATCTGGCCGATACCCGGCAGCGCGAAGATCTGCTCGATGATCACGGTGCCGCCGATCAGCGCGCCGAGGTTGAGGCCGACGACGGTGATCAGCCCGAACGACGAGTTGCGGAACGCGTGCTTGATGAGCACCGACCACGAGCCGACGCCCTTGGCCCGGGCCGTGGTGACGTACTCCTCCTGCTGCATCTGGTCGACCAGGTCACCGCGCAGGAACCGGGTGTAGAAGCAGAACAGCGGCAGGCCGATCGCCGCCGACGGCAGGATCATCGCCCGGAGGTTGGGCCACAGGCCGTCCTCCAGCGGGACGAAGCCGATCGCCGGCAGCCAGCCCAGGGTCACCGCGAAGACCAGCACCAGCAGCAGGGCCAGGACGTAGTTGGCGACCGACAGCCCCAGGGTGCTGACCACCATGCTGATCCGGTCCATGATCCCGCCGGGCTTGTGCGCGGCGAGCAGGGCCACCGGGATGGCCAGGGCCAGCGAGACGACGAACGCGAGGACGACGAGCTCGCCGGTCACTGGCAGCCGCTGGGCCAGGATGTCGCTCACCGGCTGGCGGCTGACCAACGAGCTGCCCAGGTCGCCGGTGACGGCGCCCTGCAGCCACTCGAGGTAGCGGACCACCCCGGGCTTGTCGAGGCCGAGCTGCTGCTCGAGCAGCGCGATGTCCTCGGGGGTGGCCTCGGGGCCCAGCAGCTGCTGGGCGGCGTTGCCGGGGATCAGGCTGAGCACCCAGAACGTCAGGATCGTGACGCCCAGCATGATCGGGATGGCCATCAGCAGGCGCTTGACGACCAGCCGGAGGACCGGCGAGCCGGTCACCCGGGTGACGCGGGAGGCCCGCGGGCCCCGGCTGTCAGCCGGGACCCGCGGGGTGGCTGCCGTGGCGGTCACTGCTCCCGCCAGACCTCGTCCCAGATGACCCCGGAGTTCACCAGGATCGGCGGGATCTTCGTGGTGAGACCCGGACCGTGCACGCCGGCGGCGGCCAGGTTCGCGGGGGCGAAGGCGAGGCCGAACGGAGCGTAGAAGTTCTGCGCGATCAGCTCGGCGGCCTGCCGGTACAGGTCGGCCCGCTGCGTCTCGTCGAGCGTCGAGGACGCGTCGCTGAGCAGCTTGTCGAGGGCCGGGTCCGCCACACCGCTGTACGGGACGCCGGAGTTGAACCGGAAGCCCACGCCGACACCGGCCGCCGGGTCCCAGGCGCCCGCGGTCTGCAGCATGGCCTGCCACTGACCGCCGGTGAACTCCTGGATGACGCCGGAGAGCTGGTAGTCGTTGATCTCGACGTCGATGCCCGCCTCCTGCCACTGCGTCTGCAGGGCGGTGTTGATCTGGGTGGCGACGTAGTTGCTGATCGTGCCGAGCCGGACGGTCAGCCCGCCGAGCTCCTGGACGAGCTCCTTGGCGCGGTCGAGGTCGAACTCCGGGTAGCCCTCGACCTCGGCCTCGTAGAAGAGACCACCGGGGCCGGTGAAGCCCTGGCTGACGTCGTAGTTGCCACCGAAGATGCCCTCGTTGATCGCATCGAAGTCGGTCGCGCGGTAGATCGCCTCGCGTGCACGGACGTCGTCGAACGGCGCGATCTTGGTGTTCAGCTGGATGACGTACGGGGACGTCGCCGGCTGGATGGTCACCTGCAGCTGGTCGTTGGCCTGCGCCTGCTCCAGCAGCGGGGTGGTGTTCAGACCCTCGTAGGCCTGCGCCTGGCCGGCCTGCAGCGCCTGGTAGGCGGGCTGGTCGCCACCGATCGACTGGAAGGTCAGCCGGTCGAGGTAGGGCAGCCCCTCCTTGAAGTAGTTCTCGTTCCTCTCGAGCTCGAGCACGGAGCTGAGCTGGTTCTCCACGACGGTGAACGGACCGGCGCCGACCGGGGTGATCTTGAAGGCGTCCTCACCCTGGGCCTGGAGGGCCGACGGCGAGGCGATCCAGTTGACGTTCGCGGCCGGGAACGAGGCCAGCACGGCCGGGTAGGGCCGGGTGAAGGCGAGCTGGACGGTCAGTGGGTCGACCACCGTGATGCCGTTCTCCGCCAGCGGCCAGGTCGGCTTGCAGGTGCAGGGGTTGGCGAGGTCGCGCTCCCAGTTGAACCGGACCGCCTCGGCGTCCAGCGGCGTGCCGTCGCTGAACTGGATCCCGTCGCGCAGCTTGACCGTGAAGGTCAGCCCGTCCTCGGAGAACTCGTAGCTCTCCGCCTGGTTGGGCGTGACCTCGGCGTTGGACCCGTCGTCATCGGCGGTCAGGAGGAACAGACCGCCGAAGATGCCCTGCATCATCGCGATGTTCGAGCCACCGGTGGTGTTGGTCGCCGGGTCGAGGCCCGCCGGCCAGCTGCCGGCGAAGGCGGCGTCCTCCAGGACGGTCAGCTCGCCGCCCTGCTGCGGCTCGCCCACCGGCCCCCCGCCTCCACCGGAGGCCGAGCCCCCGGAATCCCCGCCGCCGCCGCAGGCTGACAGCGCCAGCGCAGCGGCGGTGACGAGGGACAGGATCGTCCGTTGCTTCATGGATGTGCTCCCCTTGGGGCCTGTGAGAGTGCGGGGTGGACGGTTGGAGCTGACCGTCGAGGAGTCGCTCGAGCGGTGGCTGGGTCCAGTGACGACGGTCACTGGCGGCCGGTCCAGAGTCCGGGAGACGGCCCGTCCGCGGCTCGGTCGCTTTCGCCCCGCGGAAGACAACTTCGGCCCCTCGCCGCGGACCAGCCGGTCCGTCCCACCGGTCCTCCCGCAACCCCGGGTTGCCCCGTCGATCACCGGGCTCCGATTGACACCTCCGGCCGGCCGATCGACAGTGGCGGGGAGACGCCGTGGCCCCGCCCCGGCCGCAGCGCGCGTCCGGCTGGAGGCAGGGAGTGACCACGACCAGACCGCTCCCCCCGGGGGCGGGGCACGACGAGGAGGGCAACCGGCGGCCGGCCGCCCGGAGCGGGGAGGTCGCCACCGCCGCGGGCCGGGTGCTCGCCGTCCTCGACGCCTTCGGCCCCTCCCACGCGGCCATGACGCTCAGCGAGATCAGCCGGCGCTCGGGGTTGTCCTTGACCACGACGCACCGCCTGGTCGGCGAGCTGCGCGCGTGGGGTGCGCTGGAGCGGGCGCCCGACGGGCGCTACGGCATCGGCCTGCGGCTGCTCGAGCTGGGTGCGCTGGCCCCGCACGGCCTGCAGCTGCGCGAGGTCGCCGTCCCCTACGTCGACGACCTGCACCAGGCCACGCGGGCCAACGTGGTCCTCGGCGTCCGGGACGGGTCGGACGTCGTCTACGTGGAGGCGCTGCGGGCCCGCGGCGCGGTGAAGCTCATGAGCCGCATCGGCGGCCGCTGGCCGCTGCAGACCACGGGCACCGGCCTGGTGCTGCTCGCCTTCGCCGCCCCCGAGGTGCAGGAGGAGGTGCTGGGCGCGCCGCTGCGGCGCTTCACGCCCGAGACGGTCACCGACCCGGCGGCGCTGCGCCGCACGCTGGCCGAGGTCCGCCGGACCGGTGTGGGCATCGCCGAGAACCAGCTGGCCGCCGACGCGCCCGCGATGGCCGTCGCCGTGCCGGTGCGCGGCGCCGGGGACGAGGTCGTGGCCGCCCTGGGCGTGACGGTGGAGAAGGGCGCGGTGCAGCCACAGGCGCTGGTGCCGGTGCTCAACGCGACCGCGCGCAGCATCTCCCGCGCCCTCGGCGCGCCCTCGGCGCAGCCGAGCCTGCGCTCGGGCCGGCCGGCCCGCTGACCGGCACCGGGGCCCGTGCGGACCCCGGCGCCGGCTCCGCTCAGCGCGGCGGCGCCGTGCCCAGCCAGCGGAACGCGTTGTTCCAGAGGATGTCCTCGAGCACCTCGTCGGACAGGCCCATCGACTTCAGGGTCCGGCCGGCCGGCTCCTCCCGCGGCATCGCCGGGAAGTCCGAGCCCACGAGCAGCCGGTCGGAGCCCAGCAGGTCGATGAGGTAGGTCAGCGCCCGCCGGTCGAAGACCAGGGAGTCGTAGAAGAAGCGGCGCGCGTACTCCAGCGGGGACGGGCCATCGTCGGGCATGACGGCGCGCTCGGGGTTCTTCGGCTCCTCGTTCCACGAGCCGCCCCAGAAGTACTGGTGGCGCGGGATCATCAGCGGATAGCCGCCGGCCGCGTGGCTGAAGGAGATCCGCAGGTCGGGGCACTTGGCCGCGGTCCCGCCGGCGACCATGGACGCGGCGGCGAAGGCGCCCTCGACGCCGACGACGTAGGTGCCCATGGCCGACATCGGCAGCCGCTCGGTGGGCGAGGGCATCGCGTGCACGAAGACCGGCAGGCCGAGCCGCTCGCACTCGGCGAAGAACGGCAGGAACTTCTCGTGGCCGATCGAGGAGCCGAGGACGTTGGAGGCGATCTCCACCCCCGCGAGCCCCTGCTCCTGGATCGCGGCGAGCTCCGCGGTCGCCGCGTCGGGGTCCTGCATGGGCACCATGCCGAACGCGATCATCCGGGTGGGGTCGGCCGAGGCCAGCGTCGCGCTGAACTCGTTGACGTGGCGGGCCAGCGACAGCCCGTCGGCCAGCGGCAGGTCGTAGCGCAGCAGCGGCGGCATCGGGGTGATCACCTCGACGTCCACCCCCGAGGCGTCCATCGCCTCGATGCGGCGCTCGGCGTCGAAGAACACGTCCTTGGCCTTGAAGCGCATCTGGCCGAAGACGAGCGTGCGGGCGGTCTCACCGTCCACCGGCTCCATGGACGGGAAGCACTCCGGGGCGTCGGCCGGGTAGTCGCGGGGCAGCAGGTGGGCGTGGGTGTCGCAGAGCACGGGCTCTCCCTCAGAGGTTCGGGTGGACGGACACGTGGACGGCGTTCTCGCCGGGGACCTCGCCGGCGAGCACCTCGATGGCGTGCGCGGTGTCCTCCAGGCCGAACGTGTGGGTGTGCATCCGCTCCAGCGGGAAGCGGCGGGACTCGATGAGCGCGATCGCCTCGGCCATCGCCTTGGCGTCCACGCCGTAGGCACCTTGGACGGTGAGCGCCCGGTTGATGATCAGGTCGGTGCGGACCGGGATCTCCCGGTCCCCCTTGATCCCGGCGAGGACGACGCGGCCGCCGTGCTTGGTGGCCAGGAGCGCGTCGGTCACCGGGCCCGCGGCCATCGGCGTGAGCTCGAGGGTGACGTCCACGCCGCGGCCGCCGGTGAGGTCACGGACGCGGTCCACGACGTCCACCGCCTCGTCGCCGTCGACGACGACGGTCTCGTCGGCGCCGAACTCCCGGGCCAGGGCCAGCTTGTGGGCGTCGGCCTCCAGGCCGGTGACCACCACCCGGCCGGCTCCGGCCGCCTTGGCGGCGATCACCGCGGCGATGCCGCGCAGGCCGGAGCCGAGGACGAGCACCGTGTCGCCGAACTGGACCTGCCCGTAGTGCAGCGCCCAGCGGACGCCGGCGCCCATCGAGTTGTACATCGCCGCGACCTCGGTGGGCAGCGTCTCGTCGATCTTGTGCACGACGGCGCCCGGCGCGAGGTACATGTACTCGGCGAACCCGCCCCACAGCGAGGGCGCGACGTCCACGGGGGTGACCCCGTGCCCGCCGACCCGGTTGCGGCAGGCCTGGTAGTTGCCGGTCAGGCAGTCGAAGCAGCTCCGGCACGGGATGACGACCTCGAGGGCCACCCGGTCCCCGGGCTGCACGCCCCAGCGCTTGGCGGCGTTCTCGCCGACCTCCTCGATGATGCCCATCGGCTCGTGGCCGGGCACGAACGCCGGCATGTCCTGGCGCAGGTGGCCCTTGTAGAACTCCACGTCGCTGCCGCACAGGCCGTTGGCCTCCAGGCGCAGCAGGCCGTCGTCCGCACCCGTCTCCGGCCGGGGGAACTCCTGGATCTCGATCTTGCGCGGCCCCACCTGCACCGCGGCGCGCACCATCTGGGCCAACTCGTCCTCTTCTCTCTCCGGAGCCGGGAGCACCTCGACCGGCCCCTCGGGCGCGGCCGTGCCGCGCCGCTGCTCCTGGTTGTGCCGCCGGTCACGCTAGGTCGGCCGGCGCGGCGTCACCACGGGCCTTCCGCCCGGTGGACGACGCTCAGCGGGCGGGCAGGACCAGCCCGGCCTCGACGTCAGCGGGCGTGCGGCAGCCGGTCAGCGCGAGGGCGCGGACGAACTCGGCGTGCAGCAGCTCCAGGACCCGCTCGACGCCGGCCTGGCCCCCGGCGGCCAGCCCGTAGAGGTAGGGCCGGCCGACGAGCACCGCCCGCGCGCCCAGCGCCAGGGCCTTGAGGACGTCGGTGCCGCGGCGGACGCCGCCGTCGAGGTAGACCTCCGCCCGGCCGCCGACCGCCGCCACGACCGCGGGCAGCGCCTCGATCGTGGCCGGCACCCCGTCCAGCTGCCGGCCGCCGTGGTTGGACACGACGAGCGCGTCGGCCCCGGCGTCGAGCAGCCGCGGCACCTCCTGCGGCCGGAGCACGCCCTTGACCACCAGCGGGCCGCTCCACAGGTCCCGGACGTGGGCGAGGTCCGCCCACGTCACCGGGCGCGGCGCGGCCAGGATCTGCCGCTGGGTCGCCCAGGCCGACAGCCGGCCGCCCCGGCGGGTGGGCAGGTTGCCGCGGAGGAAGTCCACCGCCCAGGCCGGTCGGGAGGCGCCCTGCAGCAGCATCCGCGGGTGCGGCCGGACGGGCAGCGAGAAGCCGTTGCGGCGGTCGCGCTCCCGCCCGCCGAAGACCGGGGTGTCGACGGTGAGGACCAGCACCCGGTAGCCGGCCGCCGCGACCCGCTCCAGCATCGCCGGGATCTCCGCGCGGGCGGCGGGGGCGTACAGCTGGTACCAGAGGCCTCCCCCGCCGGCCCGGGCCACCTCCTCGAGCGGGAAGCCGGTCACCGTGCTCTGCACGTAGACGGTGCCGTGCGCGCGGGCGGCCGCGGCGACGGCCAGCTCCGCCCGGCGGTGCGCCACCCGCCCGCCGCCGGTCGGGGCGAGCAGCACCGGCATCGACACGCGCTGCCCGAGGACCTCGGTCGAGGGGTCGACCGGGCCGGCGTCGGCCATGGTCCGGGGGCTGAGCAGGAGCTCGCGGAAGGCAGTCTCGTTGCGGGTCAGCGTCAGCTCGTCGTCCGCCCCGCCGTCGACCATGTCGAACACCGCGCGGGGCAGCCGCCGCCGGGCGAGCTCCCGGACGTCGGCGAGGTTGACCGCGCCGCGCACGCGGCGGGGGGTGCGGGGACCCCGCGGGCCCCGGTCGCCCGGGACCCGCGGGGGTGTCGTCTCGGTCAGCTCTGCTCCCGCCAGACCTCGTCCCAGACGACCCCGGGGTTCACCGCGAGCGGCGGCACCTCGGTGGTCAGGCCGGGGCCGTGGACCCCCTGCACGGCGAGGTTGGCCGGGGCGAAGGCGAGGCCGAACGGCGCGTAGTGGTTCTCCGCGATGTACTCGGCCGCCTGCCGGTAGAGGTCGGCGCGCTCGTCCTCGTCGAGCGAGGCCGCGGCGTCGGTCAGCAGCTGGTCCATCTGCGGGTCAGCGATGCCGCTGAACGGCGAGGTGGAGGCGAAGCGGAAGGACACGCCGACCCCGGCCGCCGGGTCCCAGGCGCCGGCGGTCTGCAGCATCGCCTGCCACGTGCCACCCGTGAACTCCTGGACCAGGGTGTTGAGCGAGTAGTCCTCGATCGTCACGTCGATCCCGACCTCCTGCCACTGCGTCTGCAGGGCGGTGTTGACCTGGGTGGCCACATAGGCGCCGAGGGTACCGAGGGTGACCTGCAGCCCGCCGAGCTCCTGCACCAGCTCCCGCGCCCGGTCCGGGTCGTACTCGGGGTACCCCTCGACCTCGGGCTCGTAGAACTTGCCGCCGGGCGCGGTGAAGCCCTGGCTGACCGGGTACTGGCCGCCGAACAGCCCCTCGGCGATGGCCTCGAAGTCCGTCGCCGCGTAGATGGCCTCGCGGGCACGGACGTCGTCGAACGGCGCGGTCTTGGTGTTCAGCTGGATGACGTACGGGGACGTCGCCGGCTGGACGGTCACCTGCAGCTGGTCGTTGGACTGGGCCTGCTCCAGCAGCGGGGTGGTGGTCAGACCCTCGTACGCCTGCGCCTGACCGGCCAGCAGCGCCTGGTAGGCCGGCTGGTCACCGCCGATCGACTGGAAGGTCAGCCGGTCGAGGTAGGGCAGCCCCTCCCTGAAGTAGTCCTCGTTCCGCTCGAGCACCAGCGTCGAGCTGAGCTGGTTCTCCACCACGGTGAACGGACCCGCGCCCACCGGCGTGAGGGCCATGGCGTCCTGCCCCTGCTCCTCCACCGCGGTCGGGGAGATCATCCAGTTGACGTTGCTGACCGGGAACGAGGCGAGGACCGCGGCGTTGGGCTGGGTGAACGACACCGAGACCGTCAGCGGGTCGACGACCTGGATCCCCTCCGGAGCCAGCTGCCACACCGGCTTGCAGGTGCAGGCCGAGGCCAGCGCGCGCTCCCAGTTGAACTTGACCGCGTCGGCGTCGAGCGGGGTGCCGTCGCTGAACTGGATGCCCTCGCGCAGCGTGACGGTCAGCGTCAGGCCGTCGTCGGAGATCTCGCCGCTCTCGGCCTGGTGCGGCTCGATGCGGGCGTTGGAGCCGTCCTCGTCGGTCCGCAGGAGGAACAGGCCGCCGTAGATGGCCTGCTGCATCGCGATGTTGGCGCCGCCGGTGGCGTTGGTGGCCGGGTCCAGGCCGGTCGGCCAGCTGCCGGCGAACGCGGCGTCCTCCAGGACCACGAGCTCGCCCCCGGTCTGCGGCTCCCCCGCGTCGCTCGCGGAGCCGGTGCCGGTGGCCGCGCCCCCGCTCCCGCCGCCGCCACCGCAGGCGGACAGGGCGAGGGCGGAGGCGAGGAGGAGGGACGGGATCGCCCGTGGCTTCATGTACGTGCTCCCCTTGCTCGGGATCGCGGGATCGGTCGTCGCCGGGTGGCGACAGTGACGTGGATCACTGCGGAGGGAAGATCCACCGCGGCGCGGAACGGGCGTGACGACGCTCCCGCCGGATGGAAGACAACTTCGGCGGACCGGCGCCGACCTGCGGGTTCGCGCACAACGAAACGGTCACGGCGGGCGGGGTGGCAGGGTCGCGGCGTGGAGTTCGCTGACGTCGTCCGCCGGCGCCGCATGGTGCGCGACTACGACCCCGACCGGCCGGTCCCCCCGGAGGTCCGCGAGCGGCTGCTGGCGCACGCGGTCCGGGCGCCGTCGGCGGGGTTCGCGCAGGGCTGGGCGTTCCTGGTCCTGGAGACCCCCGAGGAGCGCGACCGGTTCTGGGCGGCGACCGCCCCCGCCGGCGGTGACGGCTGGCTGACCCGGATGCGCCGGGCGCCGCTGCTGGTCGTGCCGCTGTCGTCGAAGGACGCCTACCTGGACCGCTACGCCGAGCCGGACAAGGGCTGGAGCGACCGGGACGAGGCCCGCTGGCCGGTTCCCTACTGGGACGTCGACGCGGGGATGGCGGCGCTGCTCATGCTGCTCACGGCGGTCGACGAGGGGCTGGGCGCGTGCTTCTTCGGCGTCCCGGCCGAGCGGGTGGCGGCGTTCCGGGCGGCGTTCGGGGTGCCCGGGACGCACCGGCCGGTCGGCTGCGTCTCGGTCGGCTACGCGGGCGCCGAGGACCGGCGCTCGCCGTCGCTGCGCCGCGGCCGGCGGGGCCTGGACGAGGTCGTGCACCGCGGGCGGTGGTGACCGGGCCGGCTGGTTGACTGCCGGTCGTGACCGACCAGACCAGCCCCCGCGCCGTCCTCGTCACCGGGGCCTCCCGGGGCATCGGGCGGGCGGTCGCGCACGCCTTCGCCGCGGCCGGCGACCGGGTCGCCGTCCACTGGGGCGCCTCCCGGGAGCGGGCCGAGCAGACCCTGGCCGAGCTGCCCGGTGACGGGCACGTCCTGGTGCAGGCGGCGATGGACGACGCCGACGCGGTGGGCCGCATGGTCGACGAGGCGGCCGCGGGCCTCGGCGGCCTGCAGGTCCTGGTGAACAACGCCGGCGTCTTCACCGCGCACCCGCCGATGGCCACCGACTACGAGCAGTGGCAGGCGGTGTGGTCGCGGACGCTGGCGGTCAACCTGGTCGGCGCGGCCAACGCGACCTTCCGGGCGGTGCCGCACCTGGTCGCCGCCGGCGGGGGCGCGATCGTCAACGTCTCCAGCCGCGGCGCGTTCCGCGGCGAGCCCGACACCCCGGCGTACGGGGCGTCCAAGGCCGGCCTCAACGCCTTCGGGCAGTCCATGGCCCTCGCCCTGGCCCCGCACGGCATCTCGGTGGGCACCGTGGCCCCCGGCTTCGTCCAGACGGAGATGGCCCGCGAGGTGCTCGACGGCCCGGGCGGGGACGCCGTCCGGGCGCAGTCCCCCTACGGCCGGGTGGCCCGCCCCGAGGAGGTCGCCTCGGCGGTGCTGTGGCTGGCCTCGCCCGGCGCGCGCTTCTCCACCGGGACGATCATCGACGTCAACGGCGCGTCCTACCTGCGCAGCTGAGCCCGGTCGCCCGCGGTCGGTGGCGGCTCAGTCGAGCGTGGCCAGCCAGTTGGTCAGCAGCTGCGCGCCGGCGTCGCCGCTCTTCTCCGGGTGGAACTGGGTCGCCGACAGGGGCCCGTTCTCCACGCCGGCGACGAACCGGTCGCCGTGCTCGGCCCAGGTGACCAGAGGCGGGGCCAGCGGCGAGGGCACGCTCCCGGACGCGAGCGGGAAGTCCCGCACGCCGTAGGAGTGCACGAAGTAGAAGCGCTGGTCGGTGAGGCCGTCGAACAGCACGCTGCCCGCGGGCGCCTGGACGGTGTTCCAGCCCATGTGCGGGAGGACCGGCGCCTCGAGCGGCTCCACGGTCCCGGGCCACTCCCCGCAGCCCTCGGCGTCCTGCCCGTGCTCGACGCCGCGCTCGAACAGGATCTGCATGCCGACGCAGACCCCCAGGACCGGCCGGCCGCCGGCCAGCCGGCGGCCGATCACTCGCGGGCCGTCCACGGCGCGCAGCCCGTCCATGCAGGCGGCGAAGGCGCCCACGCCCGGGACGACGAGCCCGTCGGCGTCCAGCGCGGCCCGGGGGTCGCCGGTCACGGTGACGTCGGCACCGACGCGGGTCAGGGCGCGCTCGGCCGAGCGCAGGTTGCCCGATCCGTAGTCGAGGACGACGACCTTCTTCACGGCACTCACGGTAGCCGTCAGCACCGGCGCGACCTGCGGTGTTCCCGGCCCCGCCCCGAGCCGCGGGACGGGACCCGCGTCACACGAGCCGCAGGAGGCCCGACGCGGTCGCCAGCACCGCCGCGACCAGGAGCACGACGGCGAAGAAGACCTGCGGGCCGGTCCGGCCGTGGGTGTCGGAGTCGGCCTTCCAGATGCTCCAGGCCCCGCCGAGCAGGAAGCCGCCGACGACGAGCAGCACGACGGCGGAGGTCATGCGAGGAACCGAAGCGGGGTCATGCGAGGCACCGAAGCGGCATCACGGAGCTACAGGGCGCCCTTGGTGGAGGGCACGTCGGTCACCCGGGGGTCGAGCGCGACCGCCGCGCGCAGGGCCCGGGCCAGCGCCTTGAACTGCCCCTCGACGATGTGGTGGGCGTCCCGGCCGGCGTAGAGGACCCGCACGTGCAGGCTGATCCGCGCGTTGAACGCGAAGGACTCCAGCACGTGCTTGGTCAGGCTCGTCGGGTAGTCCGGCCCGATCATCGGCGTCATGTCCTCGGGCTCGCTGTGCACGAAGTACGGCCGGCCGGACAGGTCGACGGCGGCCTGCGCCAGGACCTCGTCCATGGGGATGGTGGCGTCGCCGTAGCGGGTGATGCCCTTCTTGTCCCCCAGCGCCTGGGCGAACGCCTGGCCGAGGGCGATGGCGACGTCCTCGACGGTGTGGTGCGCGTCGATGTGCAGGTCGCCGTCGGCGCGGACGGTGAGGTCGATGCCGCTGTGCTTGGACAGCGCCGTCAGCATGTGGTCGTAGAAGCCGACGCCGGTGCTGATCGAGCTCGTGCCGGTGCCGTCGAGGTCGAGTTCGACGACGAGCTTGGTCTCGCTGGTCTCGCGCTCGACGCGTGCAGTCCTGCTCATGTGGTCAGTCTCCCAGGCGGTGGTCGGCGGCGACCTCACCCAGGGCGGTGAGGAAGGCGTCGGTCTCCTGCGGCGTCCCGGCGGTCACCCGCAGCCAGCCGGGCAGCCCGACGTCGCGCACGAGGACGTCGCGTTCGAGCAGGGCCCGCCAGGCGGCCGGGGCGTCGGCGAAGCGCCCGAAGAGCACGAAGTTGGCGTCGCTGGGCACGCTGGTCAGCCCCATGCCGGGCAGCGCGGCGACGATCCGGTCCCGCTCGGCCTTGACCGCGTCCACGGTCGCCAGCAGGGCGTCGGTGTGCGCCAGCGCCGTCCGGGCGGCGGCCTGGGTGAGCGAGCTCAGGTGGTAGGGCAGCCGCACCAGCTGGAGCGCGTCGACGACGGCGGGGTCGGCGGCGAGGTAGCCCAGCCGCAGCCCGGCCATGCCGAACGCCTTGCTCATCGTGCGGCTCACGATCAGCCGGGGGCGGCCGGTCAGGAGGGTGAGCGCCGAGGGCGTGCCGGTGCGGGCGAACTCCGCGTAGGCCTCGTCCACGACGAGGACGCCGGTGCTCGCCTCGTAGAGCGCCTCGACCGTGGCGAGGTCCACCGCGGTGCCGGTCGGGTTGTTGGGGCTGGTCACGAACACGACGTCGGGCGCCAGCTCGCGGACCTGCGCGGCGGCCGCCTCCGGGTCGATCGTGAAGTCCGCGCGCCGGTGGCCGTCCACCCAGGTGGTCCCCGTGCCCGCGGCGATGATCGGGTGCATCGAGTACGAGGGCGTGAAGCCCAGCGCCCGGCGCCCGCCGCCGCCGAAGGTCTGCAGGACCTGCTGGAGGATCTCGTTGCTGCCGTTGGCCGCCCACACCTGCTCCGGCGCCAGCCACACGCCGCCGGTGCGGGTCAGGTAGGCGGCGAGGTCGGTGCGCAGCGCCAGCGCGTCCCGGTCGGGGTAGCGGTTGAGGTCGACGGCGGCGTCCCGGAGCGCTCCGGCGAGGTCGGCGAGCAGCGCCTGCGGCAGCGGGTGCGGGTTCTCGTTGGTGTTGAGCCGGTACTTGGCCGGTATCTGTGGAGCGCCGTAGGGCGAGCGGCCCCGCAGCTCCGGCCGCAGCGGGAGCTCGTCCATCCGGCTCATGCCCGCTGCCGGGCCCGGACGGCGGCGGCGTGCGCGGGGAGGTCCTCGGCGCCGGCGAGGGCGTCGATGTGCCCGGCCACCTCGGCGAGGGCCTGCTCGTCGTACTCCACGACGTGGATGCCGCGGAGGAACGACTGCACCGACAGGCCGCTGGAGTGCCGGGCGCAGCCGCCGGTGGGCAGCACGTGGTTGGAGCCCGCGCAGTAGTCGCCCAGCGACACCGGCGACCAGGCCCCCACGAACACCGCCCCGGCGTTGCGCACCCGGGCGGCGACCTGGCGGGCGTCGCGGGTCTGGATCTCCAGGTGCTCGGCGGCGTAGGCGTCGACCACCCGCAGGCCCGCCGCCAGGTCGTCCACGAGGACGATGCCCGACTGGCTGCCCTCCAGCGCGGTGGTGATCCGGTCGGAGTGCTTGGTGGCGGCGACCTGGCCGGGCACGAGGTCGACGACGGCGTCGGCGAGCTGCTCGCTCGTCGTCACCAGCACCGCGCCGGCCAGCGGGTCGTGCTCGGCCTGGCTGATCAAGTCCGCGGCGACGTGCACCGGGTCGGCGGTGTCGTCGGCGAGGATGGCGACCTCGGTGGGGCCGGCCTCGGAGTCGATGCCGATGAGGCCGCGCAGCAGCCGCTTGGCGGCGGTCACGTAGACGTTGCCGGGGCCGGTGACCATGTCGACCGGCTCGCAGGAGCCGGCGCCGTACCCGAACACGGCGATCGCCTGCGCGCCCCCGACGGCGTAGACCTCCGTGACGCCCAGCAGCGCGCACGCGGCGAGGACGCCGGGGTCGGGCAGGCCGCCGTGGTCGCGCTGCGGCGGGGAGGCCACGGCGATCGACTCGACCCCGGCGAGCTGGGCCGGGACGACGTTCATCACGACGCTGGACAGCAGCGGGGCCAGCCCGCCGGGCACGTAGAGGCCGACCCGGCGCACCGGCACCCAGCGCTCGGTCACCGTGCCGCCGCGGACCACCTGGGTGGTGGTGTCGGTGCGGCGCTGGTCGGCGTGCACCCGGCGGACGCGGGCGATGGCCTCCTCCAGCGCGGCCCGCACGGCGGGCTCGATCTCGGTCAGCGCCCGCTCGATCGCGTCGACCGGGACGGCGAAGTCCGCCGAGTCCACCCCGTCGAGGCGGGCGGTGATCTCGCGGACCGCCTGGGCGCCCCGCACCCGGACGTCCTCGCACAGCGGCCGGACGGTGGCGAGCACCGAGTCGATGTCGGTGCCGGCCCGGGGCAGCAGCCCGGAGAGCTCGCGCACCCCCGGCAGCGTGGACCCACGCAGGTCGATGCGGGCGAGCACGGGCGGACCTCCGAGGCGGCTCCGGGGCGCGGACGGGAACACCCCAGGGTAGACGGGCGGCCACCGGGAACCGTCCGGGCGCTCCCTCCCCCGTAGGCTCGGCGGGCGCGAGCGAGCGCGGGCACGGACCCGGCGGCGCCGCCCGCGGGGCCGACGAGCGCCGGCGAGGAGGATGCGTGGGCGACCTGATCCCGCTCTTCCCGCTCGGCACCCCGCTGTTCCCCGGCGTGCTGCTGCCGCTCCAGGTCTTCGAGCCCCGGTACCGCCGGCTCGTGCGGGACCTGCTCGCCGTTCCGGAGGGCGCCGGCCGGTTCTTCGGCGTGGTCGCCATCCGGCAGGGCTGGGAGGTCGAGCGGGTCGCCCCGGCCGAGGCCATCTACGACGTCGGCTGCACCGCCCGGCTGCAGACGGTCCGGCCGCAGCCCGACGGCGGGTTCCGGATCGTCACCGTGGGCGGCGACCGGTTCCGGCTGCTGGAGCTCCTGGTCTCCGACGACCCGCCCTACCTGCGGGCGGAGGTGGAGTGGCTGGCCGAAGAGGAGGCGGCGGAGGAGGCCGCCGGGGACCAGGAGGGGCTGGCCGGGCCGGAGGGCTCGGCGCCCGCCCCCTCCGACGACGTGGTCACCGACGTCGCCCGCGGCTCGCTGGAGGTGCTGGTCCGCGGCGTGGGCGGCCTGTTCGCCCGATACGTGACCGCGGTGGCGGGCCTGGCCGGCGAGATCCCCGACGACGCGGAGCCGGAGGCCGGGGACCTGCTCTCGGCGGTCGACGGGGACCCGCGGGCGCTGTCCTACCTGGTGGCCTCGGCGGCGCTGCTCACGACCGAGGACCGGCAGGCGCTGCTGGCCGAGTCGACCACCCGGCGCCGGCTGCGGGCCGAGTCGCGGCTGCTGCGCCGCGAGCTGACCCTGCTGGAGACCATCGGAGCGGTGCCGGCACCGCTGCAGCGCTTCGCCGGACCCCGCAGCGTCAACTAGGAGGACCCCGCCCTCCCCTCCGCTCGCGAGCTCGCGGCGGTGCCCGGACCGGAGCCGTTGGCCCCGCGCACACTCGGGGCGGGCTCCGGGACGGGGCCGGCGGACGGCAGCGCGGCGACCACCGACGACGCGACGGCGCCGGGGGCGGGTCCGGACCGGCCGAGGTCCTCCTCCGGTGCCATCAGCGTGGCGACCACGTAGACGAGCACCGCCGCGAACGGGCCGACGGCGAGGGCGGCCAGGGAGTGCAGGGTCAGCGCGGTGGTCACCCGCGCCCCCACGTCGGCGAGCTGGGCCTCGGTGGGGCCGGGGCCGAGCAGCTCCCCCAGCTGCCAGGCCAGCAGGGCCGCCAGGAGGGTGCCGAGGGCCAGCGCCACCACGGTGGCGACCCCGCGGCGGCGGCGCAGGGCCCAGCCGACGCCGCCGGCGAGCAGGCCCAGCCCGGCCAGGACGAGGGTGAACACGCCGTCGTCGGCGGCGAGCAGCTCCGCCGAGGGCCGGCCGAGGACCAGCGGGCCGTCGGCGGTCACCTCGAACTGCGCGCGCGGCGCCAGCGCCCACCACAGCAGCCCCGCGGGCAGCCCGGCCACCAGGAGGAGCCCGGTGAGCGTCAGGGCGGTGCGCCGGTCGGCCCGCAGCTCGGCGGCACCGGGCCACCGCGGCCCGGCCGGCGTTCGGGGCCGTCGTCCGGCCGGGGGCGCCTCGGGCGGGCGGGGGGCGACGGGGTCGGACACGTCCCCAGTGAACCCCGCCGCGCCGCCGGGGCGGTCCGGTGGCCCCGTCCCGGGCGAGACGGGGTCCACGCTCACAGCAGCGCCACGCTCGTCGGGCCGAGCAGGGCCTTGATGTCGCCCATGAGGGCGGTGCTGGGGCGCACCCGCAGTCCCTGGTCCAGGCGCAGCACGGTCTCCCGGCTGCCGTTGACCAGCTTCAGCTGCACCTCGGTGGTGCCCGGGTGGCTGCCCAGGACCTCGCGCAGCCGCTCGACGACCGGGGGCGTGCAGCGGGCCGCGGCCATCGAGACCATCACCGGTCCGCGCGGGCCCTCGGTGAGCTCGGGGATGGTCACCTCCGAGCCGAACAGGGAGGGCTGGTCGTCGCGTCGGCTGATCCGACCCTTGACCACGATGATCTGGTCGCGGACGACCTTCTCCGACACCTCGGCCCAGGTCTTGGGGAAGAACAGCACCTCGATGCCGGACTCGAGGTCCTCCAGCGTCGCGATGGCCCAGGGCGCGCCCTGCTTGTTGGTGCGCGGGGAGACCGCCGTGAGGATGCCGGCGATCGTCACGTTCGCGCCGTCCTCGACACCCCCGGCGTTGATCTCGACGATCGGGGTGTCCGCGTTGGCCGCGAGCACGTGCTCGACGCCGTGCAGCGGGTGGTCGGACACGTAGAGCCCGAGCATGTCGCGCTCGAACATCAGCCGCTCGCTCTTGGACCAGTCCGCCGTCGGGATGGCGATCTCCAGCGCGCCGCCGAAGGGGTCGTCCGCACCGTCGTCGCCACCGAAGCTGCCGAAGAGGTCGAACTGGCCCTCGGCCTCCTTGCGCTTGAGGGCCATCGCGGAGTCGACCGCCTGCGCGTGGACCGCGGCGATGCCCTGCCGCGAGTGGCCCATCGAGTCGAACGCGCCGGCCTTGGCGAGCGACTCGATGACCTTCTTGTTGCAGGCCACCGTGTCGATCTTGCGCATGAAGTCGGCGAAGTCCTTGAACGCGCCCTTCTCCTCGCGCGCCCGGACGATGGACTCGACGACGTTGTGCCCGACGTTGCGCACCGACGCGAGGCCGAAGCGGATGTCGGTGCCGACGGCGGTGAAGTCCCAGGAGGACTCGTTGACGTCCGGCGGGAGCACCTTGATGCCCATGCGCCGGCACTCGGCCAGGTAGACCGGGCGGCGGTCCTTGTCGTCGCCGACGCTGGTGAGCAGCCCGGCCATGTACTCGGCCGGGTAGTTGGCCTTGAGGTAGGCCGTCCAGTACGAGACCAGGCCGTAGGCGGCCGAGTGGGCCTTGTTGAACGCGTAGTCGGCGAACGGGACCAGGATGTCCCAGAGCGTCTTGACCGCGGCGCCGGAGAACCCGTTGGCCTTCATGCCGGCCTCGAAGCCGACGAACTCCGCGTCGAGGACCGACTTCTTCTTCTTGCCCATCGCGCGGCGCAGCAGGTCGGCCTTGCCGAGGGAGTACCCGGCGACCTTCTGCGCGATCGCCATGACCTGCTCCTGGTAGACGATCAGGCCGTAGGTCTGGCCGAGGATCTCCTCCAGCGGCTCGGCCAGCTCCGGGTGGATCGGCGTGATCTCCTGCTGGCCGTTCTTGCGCAGCGCGTAGTTGGTGTGCGAGTTCGCACCCATCGGACCGGGCCGGTAGAGCGCGCCGACGGCGGAGATGTCCTCGAAGTTGTCCGGCCGCATGAGCCGCAGCAGCGACCGCATCGGCCCGCCGTCGAACTGGAAGACGCCGAGGGTGTCGCCCCGGGCGAGCAGCTCGTAGGTGGCCTTGTCGGTGAGGTCCTTGCTGATCTCGTCGAGGTCGACCGGCTCCTTGCCGTTGGCGACGATGTTGCGCAGCGCGTCGTCGATGACCGTGAGGTTGCGCAGGCCCAGGAAGTCCATCTTGAGCAGGCCCAGCGTCTCGCAGGTCGGGTAGTCGAACTGCGTGATGATCGCGCCGTCGGCCTCGCGGCGCATGATCGGGATGCTGTCGATCAGCGGGTACCGGCCGATGATCACCCCGGCCGCGTGCACGCCCCACTGCCGCTTCAGGCCCTCCAGCTTGCGGGCCTGGTCGACGACCTCCGCCGCGCCCGGGTCGGACTCGTAGCGGGCGCGGAACTCCGCGGCCTCCTTGTAGCGGTCGTGCTTGGGGTCGAAGATCCCCGACAGCGGGATGTCCTTGCCCATCACCCCCGGCGGCATGAGCTTGGTCAGCTCGTCGCCCACCGAGTAGGGCCGGTCGAGCACCCGGGCGGCGTCCTTGATCGCGGCCTTGGCCTTGATCGTGCCGTAGGTGACGATCTGGCTGACCCGCTCCTCGCCGTACTTCTGCGACACGTACTGGATGACCTCGCCGCGGCGGCGGTCGTCGAAGTCGATGTCGACGTCGGGCATGGAGACGCGCTCGGGGTTGAGGAACCGCTCGAAGATCAGGCCGTGGGCCAGCGGGTCGAGGTCGGTGATGCCCATGGCGTAGGCGGCCAGCGACCCGGCGGCCGAGCCACGGCCGGGGCCCACCCGGATGCCGTTGTCCTTGGCCCAGTTGATGAAGTCGGCGACCACGAGGAAGTACCCCGGGAAGCCCATCTGGGTGATGATCCCGACCTCGTAGTCGGCCTGCTTGCGCACGTGGTCGGGGATGCCGCCGGGGTAGCGCTTGTGCAGCCCCCGCTCGACCTCCTTGACGAACCAGGAGGTCTCGTCCTCACCCTCGGGCAGCGGGAACCGCGGCATGAGGTCGGCGCCCTCGGTGAAGGACACCTCGCACTGCTCGGCGACCAGCAGCGTGTTGTCGCAGGCCTCGGGGTGCTCGCGGAACAGCTCCCGCATCTCGGCGGCCGACTTCAGGTAGTAGCCGTCCCCGTTGAACTTGAAGCGGTTGGGCTCGTTGAGCCGGGACCCGGTCTGGATGCACAGCAGGGCGTCGTGCGCCTCGGCGTCCTCCCGGTGGGTGTAGTGCAGGTCGTTGGTGCCCAGCAGCGGGATGCCGAGGTCCCGGGCGATCTCCATCAGCGCCGGCCGGGTCTTCTTCTCGATGGACAGCCCGTGGTCCATGATCTCGGCGTAGAAGTTCTCGCGGCCGAAGATGTCCTGGAAGTCGGCGGCGGCCTGCCGGGCCTGGTCGACCTTGCCGGCGCGCAGCCACATGTTCACCTCGCCCGACGGGCAGCCGGTGGTGGCGATCAGGCCCTTTCCGTAGCGCTCCAGCAGGTCCCGGTCGAAGCGGGGCTTGCGGTACTGGCCCTCCAGGCTGGCCAGCGAGGAGATGCGGAAGAGGTTGTGCATGCCCTCGGTGGTGCGGGCCAGCAGCGTCATGTGCGTGTAGGCGGCCTTGCCGCGGTTGCTCCCGCCGTCGCCCTCCTCGTCGATCAGCTTGTCGCCGAAGTCGAACGGGGCGCGGTCGAACCGGGAGCCGGGCGTGTAGTACCCCTCCATGCCGATGATCGGCTTCACGCCGGCAGCGGTGGCCTGCTTGTAGAAGTCGTAGGCGCCGAAGACGTTGCCGTGGTCGGTCATCGCCAGCGCGGGCATCCCCTGCTCCGCGGCGGCCTTGGTGACCTCCGGCAGCTTCGCCGCGCCGTCGAGCATCGAGTACTCGGTGTGTACGTGCAGGTGCACGAACGAGTCGGACGGGGTGCTGCTCACGGGGCTGCGTGCTCCTCACAGGTCGTGCGTGCCCGGCCGTCGAGGTCCGCGGCCGGCGACCGGCGGGGAAGACCGGCGGGCGGTGCGCGGCCGACGAGCCGGGCCTGACTGCGCCGTCGGGTCGGCGGTCGGGTCGGTGCGTCGATCCTCGCACTGGGAGAGGTCTACTCCGAGGGTCTGACAGGACGTGTCTCCTCACACCCGACCGCTGCCCCCCACCCGCCCCGGGTCCTCGTGGCGCAGGGTGGAGGGCAGCCGCAGCCCCTGGGCGCGGACCAGCGTGGGTCGCGCCGCCGAGCAGCACCACCTAGCGCGGCGTGTCGTCGTCGAGGCGCCGGCGCATCGTGACGTGGACGATGCCGGCCTCCTCGTACTCCTCCCCCACCGCGATGTAACCGGCCCGCTCGTAGAAGCCGCGGGCGCCCACCTGGGCGTGCAGCTCCACCTCGGGCAGCCCCAGCCGCACCGCCTGCCGGTGCAGCTCGGCGAGGACCGCGGCGCCGTGCCCCCGGCCGCGGACGGCCGCGTCGACCGCCATGCGGCCGACCAGCGCCCGGCCGTCGCCGACCAGCAGCCGGCCGGTCGCCACCACGCGGCCGCCGTCGTCCCGGGCGACGGCGTGGACGGCGGTGGCGTCGTGCTCGTCCTGCTCGATCTCCGGCGGGACGCCCTGCTCCTCGACGAACACGCGGGTCCGCAGCGCGACCACCTCCGGCCAGTCGGCCGGGCCGGCCACCCCCACCCTCACCGGTCGACCGCCGGGAGCGCGCTGGCCGGGACGAGCAGGAACCGCAGGTCGATGAGCACGTGCAGCAGGACCGGCAGCAGCAGCGAGCCGGTGTCCAGGTAGAGAGCCGCCAGCACGCCCCCGAGGACGCCGGTGGTGAGCACGCCGGCCACCCCCTGGTAGGCGTGCGCCAGGCCGAACGCGACCGCGGCCACGGCGACCAGCAGCGGCGTGGACAGCCCGCCGGCCACCGCGGCGGCCACGGCGAGGAAGAACCCGCGGTACAGCCACTCCTCGCACACGCCCGCGGTGGTGCCGACGACGGTGAACAGCCGCCGCTCGGCCCCGGTGCGCGGGAGCAGCGCCAGCGTGGCGTGCACCGGCGGCTCGGCGTGCCGCCCCTCGCCGGGGCGGCGGCGTGCCGGGGCGGCGGCCTCGGCGAGCGCGCCCGAGCGCAGGGCCCGCGTCGAGACCACCACGAACGCCAGCACCAGCAGCGCCGCGGCCCCGGAGACCGGCCCCGGCCACGACTGCGGCCAGCGCAGCCCCACCGCGCCGGCGTCGACGCCCGGGGCCGACAGCCAGACGGCGAGGGCGAGCAGCGCCAGGCCCCACTCGAGGACCAGCAGCCGCCGGTAGAACGACCGGCGGGCGCCGTCCTCGGTGCGCAGCCGGCCCTCGAACCGGCGGTGCAGCACGTGACCGACGAGGGGCTCCCCCAGCACCAGGTACCCGGCGACGACCACCGCCGACAGCGCGGCCGGGCCGTAGTCGGCGAGGGAACCGGGGAGCCCGTCCACCGACGGGCCCTCAGGCCTCGGCGCGCAGGATGTCGAGCGCGCCGGCCAGGTCGGCCGGGTAGGGGCTGGTGAACTCCACCCAGTGCCCGTCGGCCGGGTGCGGGATGCCCAGCCGGACCGCGTGCAGCCACTGCCGCGACACCGTCAACCGGGCGGCCAGCGTGGGGTCGGCGCCGTAGGTCGTGTCACCGACGCAGGGGTGGCGCAGCGCGGAGAAGTGCACGCGGATCTGGTGCGTGCGGCCGGTCTCCAGCCGGATGTCGACCAGGCTGGCGGCCGGGAAGGCCTCCATGACCTCGTAGTGGGTGACCGACGGGCGCCCGCCCTGGACGACGGCGAACCGCCAGTCGTGCCGCGGGTGGCGGTCGATCGGGGCGTCGATCGTGCCCCGCGAGGGGTCCGGGTGGCCCTGGACGAGGGCGTGGTAGCCCTTCTCGACGGTGCGCTCCTTGAACGCCGCCTTGAGCCGGGTGTAGGCCCGCTCGCTCTTGGCCACCACCATGAGCCCCGTGGTGGCGGCGTCCAGCCGGTGGACGACGCCCTGCCGCTCCGCCGCGCCCGAGGTGGAGATCCGGTAGCCGGCCGCGGCCAGACCGCCGACGACCGTCGGCCCCTCCCAGCCGGGGCTCGGGTGCGCGGCGACGCCGACGGGCTTGTCCACCACCACGATGTCGTCGTCGTCGTGGACGACGGTCATCCCCGCGACCGGCTCGGGGTCCGCCGGCTCGCCCGGGGGCGGCGGGAGCTCGACCTCCAGCCAGCTGCCACCGCTGATCCGGTCGCCCTTGCCGCGGGCCCGGCCGTCGACGAGCACGGCTCCGGCGTCGGCGAGGTCCGCGGCGGCGCTGCGGGAGAGCCCGAACAGGCGGGACAGCGCCTGGTCGACGCGCTGGCCCTCCAGCCCGTCCGGCACCGGGAGCGCCCGGTGCTGGCCGGGGGAGTCGATCACGCCCTCCATCGTGACAGAAGGAGGACCCCCTCTCCCCGACCCCTCGCGGACCCGAGCGGGGCCCGCCGTCAGCGCCGGGCCGCTCCCCCGTCGCGGGCGTCGCGGCGGCCCCCCGCGCGGGAGCCGTCGAACTCGATGCCGCGGAGGGCCAGGATCACCCCGAGGATGCCGCCGCAGACGATCGCCGAGTCGGCGACGTTGAAGATCGGGTAGACCTCGCCGTCCGGCGCGAACACCGAGACGAAGTCGACGACGCCGCCGCGCAGGAACCCGGGGTCGCGGAACACGCGGTCGACCAGGTTGCCCACCGCGCCCCCGAGGACCAGCCCCAGCGCCACCGCCCACCCCGAGGAGCACAGCCGGCGGGCGGTGCGGACGATCACCACGGCCACGGCGACGGCGATCAGCGTGAAGACGACGGTGAAGCCCTCGGCGAAGGAGAAGGCCGCCCCGGTGTTGCGGTGGTGGGTCAGGTAGAGCGCGCCGCCCAGCAGGCGGACGTTCTCGCCGGGGTCGATGGTCGCGACGACGAGCAGCTTGGTGCCGAGGTCGGCCAGCAGCACCCCCAGCGCCAGGAGGAGCAGCAGGCGGGTGCGTGGTCGAGGGTGCGCGCCGTCCGGCTGCTCCGCGGGGACCTCGCCCGCGCCGTCCCGGGGCTCGCTGGCTTCGGACAGGACGGCTCCTCGGTCGTGGCTCGCGCGACCCGTCGCCGCGCTCCCCGACGATAGCCGCGGCCCGCCGCCGAGCCCCTGGACCCGGCCGGTGCGCGGCGCAACTCGGGGCGGGGTGATCCATCTCATGTGCCGCTGAGACCGATCTCACCACGCGGAGTGACATGTTCCCGCCGGAAAGAGCCGACGTTGGAGGGGTAGCCACACTCCCGGACCGGAAGGCCGTCGTGTCCACCGAACTCGCACCCTCGACCGACCCCGACGTCGTCCTCGTCGGCGGCGGCATCATGAGCGCGACCCTGGCGTCGCTGCTCGGTGTCGTGGCCCCCGACTGGAGCGTCACCCTGTTCGAGTCCGGCCCCGACGTGGCCGGCGAGAGCTCCGACGCCTGGAACAACGCCGGCACCGGCCACGCGGCCCTCTGCGAGCTCAACTACACGCCGGCGGGCCCCGACGGGTCGGTCGACGTCAGCAAGGCCGAGACGATCAACGAGCAGTTCCAGGTCTCCCGGCAGTTCTGGTCGCACCTGGTCCGCTCGGGCCTGACCGGGGCGCCCAAGGAGTTCATCACCCCGGTTCCGCACATCAGCTTCGTGACCGGTGCGGCCGGCCGGCAGTACATGCGCAACCGCTACGAGGCCATGGCCGCCTCGCCGCTGTTCGCCGGCATGGAGTACACCGACGACGGCACCGAGCTGGCCGAGTGGGTGCCGCTGATGATGGCCGGCCGCCCCGCCGACCAGGTCGTGGCCGCCACCCGCTCGGTCGCCGGCACCGACGTCGACTTCGGCTCGCTGACCCGCCTGCTGGTGAGCGCCGCCGAGCAGCGCGGCGTGCACGTGCACTGCAACCAGCGGGTCACCGAGGTCGAGCGGCGCACCGACGGCCGCTGGGACGTCACCGTCACCGACGCGTCGACCGGCGAGGAGCGCCGCGTGCGCGCCCGCTTCGTCTTCGTGGGCGCCGGCGGCGGCGCGCTCCCGCTGCTGCAGCGGGCCGACATCCCCGAGATCCGCGGCTTCGGCGGCTTCCCGGTCAGCGGCAAGTTCCTGCGCACCCGGTCCCCCGAGCTGGTCTCGGGCCACCAGGCCAAGGTCTACGGCCAGGCCGCCGTCGGCGCTCCGCCGATGTCGGTGCCGCACCTGGACCTGCGCCTCATCGACGGCGACCACTCGCTGCTGTTCGGGCCCTACGCCGGCTTCTCGCCCAAGTTCCTCAAGGCCGGCTCCCTGTTCGACCTCCCCCGGTCGGTCCGCGGGCACAACCTGGGCTCGATGCTGGGCGTGGCCAAGGACAACGTCCCGCTCACCCGGTACCTGATCTCGGAGCTGCTCAAGGGCGGCAAGTCGCGGCACAACACGCTGACCGAGTTCATGCCCGAGGCGGAGGAGGCCGACTGGGACCTCATCACCGCCGGCCAGCGCGTGCAGGTCATCAAGCGCGACGCGAAGGGCGCGCCGGTGCTGCAGTTCGGCACCGAGCTGGTCGTCGGTGGCGAGGGCACGATCGCCGGTCTCCTCGGCGCCTCCCCGGGCGCCTCGACGGCGGTCGCGGCGATGCTCACCGTCCTCGAGCGCTGCTTCCCGGGCCGGATCGACGCCTGGCGGCCGGCGCTGCAGGAGGCGATCCCCTCCTACGGCCGCCGGCTGGTCGACGACCCGGCGCTGCTCGCCGAGGTCCGCGCCGAGACGACGCAGACCCTCGAGCTCAACGGCTGAGCCGCGGAGGGGCCGACGTCACCGCGTCGGCCCCGTGGCCCCGCTGCAGGGTCCCCCCGCGAGCCTGCGAGCGGTGGGGGCAGCGGGGTCCTCCCTCAGTCGGTCTCGGAGGCGGTGCCGGTCTCGCCCCGCCAGCTGGCCAGCCGGCCGGCGCGGCTGACCGCCCGCAGCCGCCGCTCGGCCTCGGCCCGCGACCGCCGCGCGGACACCAGCAGCGCCTGGTCACCGCGCACCAGCCGGGTGGTCGCGTCGGGGACGAAGGACCGGCCGTCGCGGACGATCAGCACCACCGCGGCGTCCTCGGGCAGCCGCAGTTCCGGCAGGTAGACGCCGTGCAGCCGCGAGCCGACCGGCACCCGCAGCTGCAGCAGGTCGGCGTCCAGCTCGTCCAGCGGTGCGGACTCCACGTCGACGTCCCGCGGGGTCACCGGGGCGGCGATGCGCAGCGCGCGGGCGACCCAGGGCAGCGACCAGCCCTGGATGAGGGTGAAGACGACGACGAGCACGAAGACCGTGTCGAAGATCCGGACGGCGCCCTGCACCCCCGCGGCGACGGGGAAGGTGGCCAGCACGATGGGCACCGCCCCGCGCAGCCCGGCCCAGGAGATGAAGGCCTGCTGGGTCAGCGGCATCCGGAACCACACGAGGCTGGCCAGCACCGACAGGGGGCGGGCGACCAGCAGCAGGGCCAACCCCACCGCGAGCGCCGGCAGCAGCGCGTCCCCCAGCCGCAGGGGCGAGGCCAGCAGGCCCAGCAGCACGAACAGCCCGATCTGGGCCAGCGACGCCATCCCCTCGGCGAAGCCCATGCTCGCAGAGCGGTGCGGCAGGGCCGCGTTGCCGAGCACCACCCCGGCGAGGTAGACCGCGACGAACCCCGAGGTGTGCGCCAGGTCCGCCGCCGCGAACGCCAGCACGCACAGCGCCAGGGTGGCCAGCGGGTAGAAACCGGCCAGCGGCAGCGCCACCCGGCGCAGCAGCTCGGCCCCGGCCATGCCGACGGCGACGCCGATGGCCGCACCGCCCACCAGCTCCAGCACGATCTCCAGCGCCACGAACCACCACGCGTGCGCCTCGGCGTCGGTGAGGTAGGCCGAGAGCGCGGTCACCAGCAGGATCGCCGGCGCGTCGTTGAGCCCGCTCTCGGCCTCGATGGACGCGGTCAGCCGGCGCGGCAACGACAGCCGGCGCAGGGCGGCGAACACCGCCGCGGCGTCGGTCGAGCCGATCACCGCGCCCAGCAGCAGCGCGAAGGCCCACCGGAAGTCCAGCAGCCAGACGGCGATCGCCGCGGTGACGACCACGCTGACGGCCACGCCGATGGTCGCCAGCGACACCCCCGGCCCGATGGCCCGGCGGACGTCGGCCCAGCGGGTGGTCAGCCCGCCCTCGGCGAGGATGACGACGAGCGCGGCCACGCCGAGGGTCTGGGTGAGCTGCACGTCCTCGAACTGGACGCCCAGGCCGTTCTCGCCCAGGGCGACGCCGAGCGCCAGGTAGAGCAGCAGGCTGGGCAGGCCGAGCCGGTTGGCCAGGCGCAGCGCCACCGCGGCGACGAGGACGATGAGCGCCCCCACGGCCAGCCCGACGGTGACCGTCGTGTTCACCGCGCGGCCCTGTCCACCTCCGCAGTCTCCCGTACGCGCGTTCCGCCGCTGGGACCTCCGGGCCGCGGCCGGGCACCGCCGCCGGTCGTGAGCGGTCCTCGGGGATGATGGAGGGCGTGAGCTCTCCCGGTCCCTTCCGCGCATCGCCCTCCGGGCGCTTTCGCGCCATGCCCCCCCAGGTCGACCTGCCCGCCCTCGAGCAGGAGGTCCTGGGCCGCTGGGAGGCGGACAAGGTCTTCGCGCGCACGCTCGACAACGCCGCCGGCAAGCCGCAGTGGAACTTCTACGAGGGCCCGCCGACCGCCAACGGCCGCCCGGGCACGCACCACATCGAGGCCCGCGCCTTCAAGGACGTCTTCCCGCGGTTCAAGACCATGCAGGGCTGGCACGTCCCCCGCCGCGCCGGGTGGGACTGCCACGGCCTGCCGGTGGAGATCGCCGTCGAGCAGGAGCTGGGCTTCGCCGGCAAGCCGGACATCGAGCGCTACGGCATCGCCGAGTTCAACGCCCGCTGCCGGGAGTCGGTGGAGCGGCACGTCGCCGACTTCGCCCAGCTGACCCACCGGATGGGCTACTGGGTCGACATGTCCACCGCCTACTGGACGATGGACCCGGCCTACATCGAGAGCGTGTGGTGGTCGCTCAAGCAGGTCTTCGAGAAGGGCCTGCTGGTCGAGGACCACCGCGTCGCCCCCTACTGCCCGCGCTGCGGCACCGGGCTGTCCGACCACGAGGTGGCGCAGGGGTACGAGTCGATCACCGACCCCTCGGTGTACGTCCGGCTTCCGGTCACCAGCGGCGAGTGGGCGGGCCGGGCCGACCTGCTGGTCTGGACGACGACGCCGTGGACGCTGCCGTCCAACACCGCGGTCGCCGTCCACCCCGACGTGACCTACGTCGTCGCCAGGCGCGGCGACGACGTCCTCGTGGTGGCCGAGCCGCTGCTGGGCGCGGTCTTCGGCGACACCGACGACGTCGAGGTGCTGGCCCGCACCCCGGGCCGGGACTGGGAGCGGGTGCACTACCAGCGGCCCTTCGAGCTGGTCGACTTCCCCGCCGGCGAGGACGCGCACTTCGTCGTCCTCGCCGACTACGTGACCACCGACGACGGCACCGGGTTGGTGCACCAGTCCCCCGCGTTCGGCGCCGACGACCTCGCCGTCTGCCGGGGCTACGGCCTGCCCGTGGTCAACCCGATCGACGCCAGCGGGCACTTCCTGCCCGAGGTGGGGCTGGTCGGTGGGCGGTTCTTCAAGGCCGCCGACGACTCGCTGGTGGCCGACCTGGCCGCCCGCGGCGTGCTGTGGCGTGAGCAGCGCTACGAGCACAGCTATCCGCACTGTTGGCGCTGCCACACGCCGCTCATGTACTACGCGCAGCCGTCCTGGTACATCCGCACGAGCGCGCTCAAGGACCAGCTGCTCGCCGAGAACGAGAAGACGCACTGGCACCCCGAGCACATCCAGTGGGGCCGCTACGGCGACTGGCTGCGCAACAACGTCGACTGGGCGCTGTCCCGCGACCGGTACTGGGGCACGCCGCTGCCGATCTGGCGCAACGACGCCGACCCGGACCGCATGGTGCTGGTCGGCTCCCTGGCCGAGCTCGCCGAGCTCAGCGGGCGGGACCTCTCCGGCCTCGACCCGCACCGGCCGTTCATCGACGAGGTCACCTTCACCCGCCCCGGCGAGGAGGGCACCTACCGGCGGGTGCCGCAGGTGATCGACGCCTGGTACGACTCCGGCTCGATGCCCTTCGCGCAGTGGGGCGCGCCGTACCGCAACCAGGCGGAGTTCGAGGCGGCCTACCCGGCGCAGTTCATCTGCGAGGCGATCGACCAGACCCGCGGCTGGTTCTACTCGCTGATGGCCGTCGGCACCCTGGTGTTCGGGGAGAGCTCGTACGAGAACGTCCTCTGCCTGGGGCACATCCTGGCCGAGGACGGCCGGAAGATGAGCAAGCACCTGGGCAACATCCTCGAGCCGATCCCGCTCATGGACCGGCACGGCGCCGACGCCGTCCGCTGGTTCATGTTGGCCGGCGGCTCGCCCTGGTCGGCCCGCCGGGTGGGGCACGAGACGCTGTCCGAGGTGGTCCGGAAGGTGCTGCTCACCTACTGGAACACCGCCAGCTTCTTCACCCTGTACGCCGAGACCAACGGCTGGGACGCGGTGGCGCCGCCGGCCGACGAGCGGCCGCTGCTGGACCGCTGGGCGCTGGCCGAGCTGGCCGCGGTCACCGAGGGCGTCACCGCGGCGCTCGAGGACTTCGACACCCAGGGCGCCGGGCGGCTGATCGCCCAGTTCGTCGACGACGTGAGCAACTGGTACGTGCGCCGCTCGCGCCGCCGGTTCTGGGACGGCGACCCCGCGGCGCTGGCCACCCTGCACGAGGTGCTGGACGTGCTGACCCGCCTCATGGCGCCGTTCACCCCGTTCGTCACCGAGGAGGTGTGGGCCCGCGCCGTGGCGCCGGGCCTGGCCGGGGCGGGCGGGGCCGAGGTCCCCGACAGCGTGCACCTGGCGTCCTGGCCGCAGGTGGACGCCGGGGCCCGCGACGACCGGCTGGTGGCGCAGGTGGCCCTCGTCCGCCGGCTGGTGGAGCTCGGCCGCTCGGCCCGCACCTCGGCCAAGGTGCGCACCCGCCAGCCCCTGGCGCGCGCCGTCGTCGCCGCGCCCGGGTGGTCCGCACTCCCCCGCGACCTGGTCGCGGAGGTGGCCGACGAGCTCAACGTGGCCGAGCTCCTGGACCTCTCGGCCGTGGGTGGGGACCTGGTCGACGTCAGCGTGAAGGTCGACTTCCGCGCCGTCGGCCGGCGCCTGGGCAAGCAGGTGCAGGCCGTCGCGGCGGCGGTCGCCGCGGCCGACGCGGCGGCGCTGGTCGCCGCCTACCGGGCCGGCACGGCCGGGGTCGAGGTCGACGGGACGACGGTGCCGCTACAGGAGGGCGACCTCGTCGTCACCGAGACCCCGCGCGAGGGCTGGACCGTGGCCAGCGGCGGCGGGCTCACCGTCGCGCTGGACCTGGAGCTCACCCCCGAGCTGGAGCGGGCCGGCCTGGTGCGCGAGGCGGTCCGGCTGGTCCAGGAGGCGCGCAAGAGCAGCGGGCTGGCGGTCAGCGACCGGATCGAGCTGTGGTGGACCGCGGAGGGGGCGGACGGAGAGTCGATGGCCGAGGCGCTCCGCGAGCAGGCCGACCAGCTGGCCGCCGAGGTCCTCGCGGTGCGGGTGCACGCCGCCACCCCGGGCGCCGGGGAGGGCACCGAGGGTCCCGGCGGCTCCCGCTTCTGGCTGGCCCGCGCTGCCGGCTGAGCGGAACGCGAGAGGGGCCCCGGACCGTGTGGTCCGGGGCCCCTCTCGTGGATGAGGTGGTGCGGTCTCCGCTCGACTCGGTCCGGCCCCGTCCCGGGCACCGCCCTGAGCCTGCGAAGGGTGGGGAGGACGGGGTCCTTGCTCAGGCGGGGGCGTGCTGGTTCTGCCGGCTGTTGGACGCCGGCTCGGCCGACCCGCGGCTGTCCAGGTCCCGCAGGTGCGACTCGAGGTAGGACCGCAGGCGGGTGCGGTACTCGCGCTCGAAGGTGCGCAGCTCCTCGATCTTGCGCTCGAGGCTGCTGCGCTTCTCCTCCAGGGAGCCCATGACCTCGGTGTGCCGGCGCTCGGCGTCCTGGTCGAGCGCGGCGGCCTTGGCGCGGGCCTCCCGTTCCATCGTGTCGGCGCGGGTGCGGGCGTCGCCGACCATCGAGTCGGCGCGCATCTTGGCCTCGCTGACCATCTGCTCGCTCTTGGCCCGCGCCTCGGTGACCATCCGCTCGCTGTTGGTCTTGGCGGAGACGACCATCTGGTCGGCCTGCGCCTTGGCCTCGTTGACGTACCGGTCGGCGGTCTCGGTCGCCAGGGCCAGCATCCGCGACGCGCGGGCGCTGTCGTCCTCGCGCGGGGCGACCGGCGGGGGCGGCGGCGGAGCGGGGGTCGGCGCGGGCGGCTCGGGCGCCTCGGCGCGGGGCTGGCGGCCGGTCGCGGATCCGGCGCGCAGCTCGTTGTTCTCCTCGATCAGCCGGGCCAGCTCGGCCTCCACCACGTCGAGGAACGCGTCGACCTCGTCCTCGTCGTAGCCCCGCTTGCCGATCGGCGGCTTCTTGAAGACGACGTTGTGCACGTCGGCAGGCGTGAGTGGCATCGGGGGTCACCTCGGGTCAGGCAGCGGGAACAGGGACGTTCTCGGACGGGCGACGGCGGACCACACCCGGCCCTGGGTGACGCCGTCCCCCCGGGGACCAGCGGTCACACGGCACCCCGCGCGAGGCTGTCCACGATCCCCTTGAGGATGTACACGGCGATCAGGAGCACCATAAACCCGAGGTCGAGTCGGATCGTCCCCAGGTTCAGGGGCGGGATGACCTTCCGGATGGCCTTGAGCGGCGGGTCGGTCGTGGCGTAGACGACCTCGAGCCCCGCCGCCACCAGCCCGGACGGGCGCCAGCTGCGCGCCAGCACCATGACCCAGTCGACGACGAACCGCGCGAAGAGCAGGATGAGGAAGACGAGCAGCACCGACGAGACGATCTGCCAGAAGAGAGCCACAGTCCTCGTTCGGTCGGGGCACTCCGCGTGCCGGGTCCACTCCTGCCGTCGGCCTCAGGACCGGTTCAGGAAGCCGCCCTCGCGGATCCGCGCCTTGTCCTCGGCCGTCACGTCGACGTCCCTCGGGCTGAGCAGGAACACCTTGTTCGTGACGGGCTCGATGCTACCGCGCAACCCGAAGATCAGTCCCGCAGCGAAGTCCACCAGCCGCCGCGCGTCGGCGTGGTCGAGCTCCGTGAGGTTCATGATGACCGGGCTGCCGTCCCGGAACGCCTCGCCGATCTGGCGGGCCTCGTTGTAGGTCTTGGGGTGCAGCGTGGTGATCCGGTAGGGCTTCGGCGCGGGGGCCGGCGCCGGTGCCGGGGCGGGAGCCGGCTCGGGCGCGGCGGCCACCGCCTCGCGGACGGCGAGCCCGGCGGCACTGGCGCCGCCGCCCAGGCCGGGCGAGGAGGCGCCGCCCAGGCCGGCG